>NZ_JBHVGB010000157.1:0-15178 GCF_042801335.1 Nocardioides sp. NPDC057577
CGCTCCCGGGTCTGCACACAACGGTTGACGCTGGGGGGAAAATAGATGGCAACGAGGGTGGTTGAGGGGTAGAGTCAGACCCATCACAACACCTCGTGAAGGAAGGGCTGGCGATGAGTCTCGGCCGCGAGATCGACCCCTGGGGCACCAACCCCGGTGACGCGATCGACGGCGCCCTCGAGGCCATCGAGACCGCCCTCCACGAACTGCTCGCGAGCGATCCCGCCTATTGGGGCACCGGCCAGAAGAAGGACCTGCTGGAGCGGTTGGAGAAGCTCCAGGCCCAGCAGGCCGCGTTGAAGCTCCGGGTGCTCGCGGCTGCCGGTGACATCGCGGAGGAGACCGGCGACAAGGATGCCTCCGCGTGGATGCGGGCCGAGCTCCTCCTCGACAAGGGTGTGGCCCGCTCCCAGATCAAGCTGGCGACCAAGGTGGCGAAGTACGACCTCGTCGCAGCCGGTCTGGCCGAAGGTGTGGTGTCTCTGGACAAGGCCCGTGTCATCACCCGGGCGTTGGACAAGGTCCATGCCGACCCGGTCGCGAGTGCCGAGGACCTGGCCCTGGCCGAAAAGCTCCTGGTCGACTACGCGACCCAATTGACGGCGAACGAGCTCCGCATCGTCGGCCGGAAGATTCTGACCGAGGTCGACCCCGCCCGGTTCGAAGACGCCGAAGCCAAGGCCCTCCTCGCCGAGGAGGAACGCGCCCAGCAGAAGACCGCGCTCCGGGTCTGGGACAACCACGACGGAACCGTCGGGTTCGAGGGCGTCTTGCCGACCTCGATCGGGATGCGGTTCAAGCGACTGGTCGAGGCCTACGCCCAACCCCGCAAACAGCAGCTCGTCGCCAAAGGCAGCCCGCTGCCGCCCTGGGAGCGGTTGATGGGCCAGGGGTTCTCCCGCCTGTCGGAGACCCTCGACCCCGCCGCGCTGCCCCGCCACGGGGGCGATGCGACCACCGTGAATGTGGTGATCTCGCTGGAGGAGCTCCGCAAGGACCTCGGGGTCGCCACCCTGGGCTACGACGAGACCAACGGGACCACCATCACCGCCGCCGAAGCCCGGCGGATGGCCTGCAACGCCACCATCATCCCCTGGGTCCTCGGCGGTGATGGTGAGGTCCTCGACGCCGGCCGAGCCAGCCGGTTCTTCCAACCCATTCAACGCAAAGCACTCCGGCTCCAGCAGAAGTGCTGCCAAGCTGAGGGCTGCGACATGCCACCGGAATGGTGCGACGCCCACCACCTCGATCCCTGGGCTGCGGGAGGGAAGACCGACCTGAAGGACGGGGCCTTGCTCTGTCCCCATCACCACCGGCTGGCGCACGCCCCGGCGTACGTGCATGAGCGGTCGCCGGATGGCACCATCCGCTTCACCCGCCGCCCTTAGACCTGGTCGACCACTCGAATGCTAGAACCGGCACAGACGGTTCCGCGATGGCAGGAGGTCTCGTGTCCGACCCGAGCAGCGACGTACGAACATTCGAAGCCCACGCACCCGACGCCGATCTCGACGATCTGCGGGCGCGGCTGGCCGCGGCGCGGCTGCCGGAGCCCGAGACGGTCGGTCACGCGGCGACCGGTCGGCAGCGGTGGGAACAGGGCGTTCCGCTCGACGACCTGGTCGAGATCGTGGACCACTGGCGCACCGCGTACGACTGGCGGGCGTTCGAGGAACGGCTCGACCGGATCGGTCAGTTCCGCACGACCATCGACGGTCTGGGAATCCATTTCCTGCATCGCAGATCCGCCCGGACGGACGCCACGCCGCTGCTCCTGACCCACGGGTGGCCCGACAGCGTCGTCCGGTTCGCCGACGTCGTGGAGGAGCTGGCGAATCCCGAGGACGCGGCCGCGCCGGCGTTCCACATCGTGGTGCCGTCGCTTCCGGGCTTCGGCTACAGCGACAGGCCGGCGGCCACCGGATGGGGGACCGAGAAGACCGCGAGCGCCTGGGTGGAGCTGATGGGACGGCTCGGCTACGACGAGTTCGTGGCCCACGGCGGGGACTGGGGAGGAAACATCACCACGGTGCTCGCCGGCAGGTTCCCGGACCACGTGCTCGGCATCCACACGACGTTCGCGGAAGGGCCGCCCGGACTGACGATGGACGGGCTCACGCCGCCGGAGCGGGCCTGGGCCGAGGGGACCCGCGACTTCTGGCGGCACCGTGCGGCGTACGCGAAGCAGCAGGCGACCCGGCCGCAGACGATCGGCTACTCGTTGGTCGACTCGCCGGTCGGGCTGCTCGCCTGGCTCCTCGACAAGTTCGCCGAGTGGTCGGACACCGAGGACAGTCCGTTCGAGACGATCTCCCGGGACCACATCCTCGACAACGTCACCCTCTACTGGCTGACCCGGACCGGTGCGTCCGCGGCCCGCATCTACTACGAGAGCCACAACGCGCTCGACCCCGCGCTCCGGGTCGAGGTTCCCTCGGCGATCACGATCTACCCCGGCGACGTCGAGAGGTGCCCGCGTCCGTGGGCCGAGCAGCGCTACCGGCAGATCGTCCGCTGGGGCACGCCCTCGCGAGGCGGGCACTTCCCGTCGATGGAGGTCCCCGAGATCTTCGTCCAGGACCTACGCGCAGGCCTCGCGGCCGTGTTGGCCGCTCGGGGACACTGAAGGCATGCGACGGATCGGCGTGCTGGGCGGGATGAGCTGGGAGTCGACGGCGGAGTATTACCGCCTGCTCAACGAGATCACCGCGAAGCGGCTCGGCGGGCTGCACTCGGCGGATCTGCTCGTACGGTCGGTGGACTTCGCCGACATCGAGGAGATGCAGGTGGCCGGCGAGTGGGAGCGGGCCGGGGAGCGCCTCGCCGAGGAGGCGGCGACGCTCAGCGACGCCGGGGCGGAGGTGATCGTGCTGGCCACCAACACGATGCACAAGGTGGCCGGGGCGTTGGAGGAGACGTACGGGGAACGGTTCCTGCATCTGGGTGACACGACGGCGGCCGCGGTCAACGCGTCAGGAGTCGGACGGGTGGGGCTCCTCGGGACCGGCTTCACGATGTCGCAGCCGTTCTACGCCGACCGGCTGCGTGGCCACGGCCTGGAGGTCACCGTCCCCACCGAGCCGGACCAGGAGACCGTCCACCGGATCATCTACGAGGAGCTGTGCCTGGGGACGTTCCTGGACAGCTCCCGGCAGGCGTACCTCGAGGTCATCGATCGTCTCGTCGCCGCCGGCTGCGAGGGCGTCGTCCTGGGCTGCACCGAGATCGAGCTGCTGCTGCCGATCGAGACGTACGCAGGTGTGCCGCTGTTCCCGACGACCAGGCTGCACTGCGAGGCCGCGATCGAGGCGGCCCTCAGCGACTGACTGTGGCCCACTCCTCGGCGAGGATCGCGTAGGAGAGGCCGTCGAGCCAGCCGCGGGTGCGGTGCAGGGAGTCCTTGACGGTATGCGACTCGCGTCGCATCCCGAGCCGCTCCATGAGCCGCCAGGAGGCCTCGTTGTCGGCGAAGCACTCCGCGACGACGCGGCGCAGCCCCAACGGGCCGAAGCAGACGTCCAGCACGGCGCGCACGGCCTCGGTGGCGTAGCCGTTGCCCTGGTGGGTCGGATCGATCGTCCAGCCGAGCTCGGCCTGGGTGCCGTTGGCCCGCTCACGCACCTCGGTCTGCGACCACGGGTCGGTGATCCGCAGCATGAGGTCGCCGACGATGATGCCGTCACGCTCGATCACCAGGGCGGGGCCGATCACGTCGGGACGCTCGAAGACCTTGCGGTAGGCCTCGAGGTCCGCGAACGCGGTCGTCACCCATTCGGCCACCTCGGGAAGCCCTCGGAAGGCCCAGGTCGGCTCGATGTCGGCGGGCACCATCCGTCGGATCACCAGGCGTTCAGTGTGCAGCGGCCACTCGGCCTTCACCAGCGGATCAGGTCGGGTGTCGATCATGCGCCCACCTTCGCACCAACCCGGTCCGGGATGCCACCGAGTTCTTCGGGGAGGCCGCCGGGGAGGCCGGAGTGGCGTACGACCAGGGAGGTGACCGCGCGGGTGAGGCAGACGTAGAGGCGGCGGAGGCCGGTGTCGCGGTCGGGCTCGCCGTCGACGATCCCGACCGGGTCGGAGACGACGACGTGGTCGAACTCGAGCCCCTTCGCCAGCGAGGCGGGTACGAGATCGAGATGCGCGTCGAACTCGGTCTCCTCATCGGCCCTCACCCCGATCTCGGCGAAGGGGAGCCCGGCCTCGGTCAGCTCGGTGCGCACCGCCGCCAGCGAGGCGTCGGGCACGATCAGTCCCACCGACCCGGGGCGCTCCAGGGCGGCCCCGAGCGCCTCCACGACCGATGAGCCGGTGAAGGTCAGGTCACCGCGCGTGCGGCGCACCGCGACCGGCGGCTCCAGGTCGGGGGCGATGTGGGGGAGCAGGCGGGCCGCGTAGGCGATCACGTCCGCCGGCACCCGGAACCCACGGGTGAGCTGCTCGACATGGCCGTCGGGCTTGCCGAGGTGTGTCAGGGCATCTGCCCACGACGAGGAGGCCCACGGCGTGGTCGCCTGGGCGAGGTCGCCGAGGATCGTCAGCGACCCCGTGGTCGAACGGCGGCCGAGCGCGCGCAGCATCATCGCGGAGAGGTCCTGGGCCTCATCGGCGACGATGTGGGCCACCGACGGCGTGCGTTCGAGCAGGTCGGCGATCTCGTCGAGGAGCACCACGTCGGCCAGCGTCCAGCGGGCCGTGCCGGCCGAGCGCGGCGGCTTCTCCCAGAGCAGGCTCTCCTGCTCCGTCTCCGAGAGGAGCCCGTCGGCGACCTCCGCCAGCCAGGCCGCGTCGGTGAACAGCCGGAACAGCACCTTCGCGGGCTTCAGGTCGGGCCAGAGCGCGGCGGCGTAGTCCTTGACCGGCTTGGCCCGCGCCACCGCGTCGTGCACCCGGTCGTCGGGGGAGTCGCCCGAGCGTTCCATCTGAACCAGCACGCGGTGGGCCAGAGCGCGCGGGAGCAGGGCCCGCGCCGCGGCGTACCTCAGATCGTTGGCGCGCAGCCCTTCCAGCGCCTCCTGTGCCTCTGAGGTCGGCACCCGCCAGCGCCGCGAGCCGCGCGGTACGACCAGGGCCTCCTCCGGCGATCCGACGTGGGACCAGACCGCCCGGCTGAGCAGCTCGGCCATGCGTACGTCGCCCTTCAGCGTCGCCACCGCGGCCGGCTCCTGCGCGCGGACGCCGCCGTGGCTCTGCCCGTTCTCGGCAACCAGCTGGTCGATCGTCGCCTGCTTGGCCTGGATCTCGCCGAGCGCGGGGAGCACGTCGCGGATGTAGCGCAGGAAGGAGGCGTTCGGACCGACGATCAGGACGCCTCGCCGGGTCAGCTGGTCGCGGTGCGCGTAGAGGAGGTACGCCGCCCGGTGCAGCCCCACGGCCGTCTTCCCCGTGCCCGGCGCACCCTGCACGACGATCGTCTGCGACAGGTCGGCGCGGACCAGGACGTCCTGCTCGGGCTGGATGGTGGCGACGATGTCGCGCATCGGCCCCACGCGCGGCCGCTCGATCTCGGCCTCCAGGATCGCCGAGTGCTCCTGGCCGGCCCCCACTTCGGTCAGCGCCTCGTCCTCGAACGCCGTCAGGTCCCCGTGGGAGAACCCGTAGCGCCGCCTCCGCGCGAGCCCCATCGGCTCGGTCCGCGACGCCCGGTAGAACGGGACGCTGACCGGAGCCCGCCAGTCGACCACCATCGGGTCGCCCGCGCTGTCGGAGATGTGGCGCCGCCCGATGTGGAAGGACTCGCCTCCCACGGCAGCGGTCCGGTCGATCCGGCCGAAGAAGAGCGGTACGTCCGGATCGTCGGCGAGCTGCTCCAGCCGGCGCGCGAGGGTGGCGTCGAGGATCTCGGCACTGACCCAGTTGCCGGCCGTGGAGGAGTCCAGCGACTCCACCTTCTTCCGCATCCGGGCCAGATCGTTCCGGGAGGCGGCCAGATGGGCGCGCTCCGCGCCGAGGTCGTCTACGGGCATGGCTGTTTCATCGCTTCTCCGTCAGCGGCAGGTTTCGATGGGGGCGCGGGGTCAAAGGCTCCAACATAGGCGACCACGGAGTGGGCGCCCAACTGGTTATCGCTGACGGCGTTGGGCATCAGGAGGCACAATTGGAGCGTGAGCCTGTTCGATCGCTTCCGACGCCGCGGGACGCGCATGAGCCGTCCGACGGGCGAGAGCTACACCGGATCCACACGTGTGCGCGCCGCGGACTCCGCCGGCCAACAGCATCTCGAGCAGTTCGTGAAGACCCGACGGGGGGTCGAGGGGTTCGTCGAGCCGCGCACCGTCGTCAGCGAGGTGACCCTGCTGCTGGTCGCGCACGACGGCGAGTGGACCCGGCGGCGCGTGCCCTCGGCGCAGTGGGCGCACAAGTTCGCCAACAAGCACCAGGTCCCGTCCTACGACGCCGCGGTGGTCGGCGTACCGCAGCGGATGCGCGACTACAACCGGCGCCAGAGGCAGCAGGGTTGATGCGTTACACCTTGATCTAGGCTTTGCCGACGTGGGTGAGGACCTGATGATCTCGGCGCGCGGGCTGCGCAAGTCCTTCGGCGACTTCGAGGCGGTACGCGGCATCGACGTGTCCGTCCGCCCCGGCGCGGCCTTCGGATTCCTGGGACCCAACGGCGCCGGCAAGTCCTCGACGATGCGGATGATCTGCTGTGTCTCGCCGCCCAGCGGGGGAGAGCTGCGGGTCTTCGGGATGGATCCGGCCAAGGACGGGCCGAAGATCAAGGCGCGGCTCGGGGTGTGCCCGCAGGAGGACACCCTCGACGTCGAGCTCAACGTCTACGACAACCTCTTCGTCTACGGGCGCTACTTCGGGCTGCCGAGGGCCGAGGTGAAGGGCCGGATCGAGGAGCTGCTCGACTTCGTCCAGCTCACCGACAAGGCCAAGTCCAAGGTCGACGACCTCTCCGGCGGCATGAAGCGACGGCTGACGATCGCCCGGAGCCTGATCAACCGACCCGAGATCCTGGTGCTCGACGAGCCGACCACCGGCCTGGACCCCCAGGCCCGCCACGTCATCTGGGACCGGCTCTTCCGGCTCAAGCAGGCGGGCGTGACCCTGCTGCTGACCACCCACTACATGGACGAGGCCGAGCAGCTGTGCGACGAGCTCGTGGTCATGGACCAGGGCCGGATCGTCGCCCACGGGACGCCGCTGGGACTCATCCAGCAGCACTCCACGCGCGAGGTCGCCGAGCTGCGGTTCGGCGTCGGTGAGCACGAGGCGCTGGCGGCCAAGGTCGAGGACCTCGCCGAGCGGGTCGAGGTGCTGCCCGACCGGCTGCTGCTCTACAGCGACGACGGCGAGGCGGTGATCGAGGCCGTCCACAGCCGTGACCTGTCGCCGGTGGCCACCCTCGTTCGGCGTTCCTCGCTCGAGGACGTCTTCCTGCACCTGACCGGCCGGACCCTGGTGGACTGATGACCGACTACGCCGACTCGGCACCGGCGACCCCGCCGACGGCTCCCGCCGGGCTGGTCTCCGGCGCGCTGCGGATGGGTGACTACTGGCTCACCGTCCTGGCGCGCACCTGGAAGGGCGGGGTGATCACGACCTTCGTGACGCCCTTCTTCTACGTGCTGGCGCTGGGCGTGCTGCTCGGGGAGTTCGTGGAGGCCGATCCGGCCACTCTCGAGGGTGCCGAGTCCTATCTGGCGTTCGTCGCGCCGGGCATGGTCGCCGCGCACGCGATGACGATCGCCTTCTCGGAGATGACCTATCCGGTCTACGGGATGGTCAAGTGGCAGCGGATCTACTTCTCGATGATCGCCTCGCCGCTCACCGCGTCCCACATCGTGCTGGCCCAGCTGGGCTTCCTGATGCTGCGTACGTTGTTCGCCTGCGGGGTCTTTCTGCTGGTCCTGGCGCCTTTCGGGGTCTTCGAGACGTGGTGGGGCGTGCTGACGGCGTGGTTGGTGCAGGGGCTGGTCGTGCTGGCCTTCGGGACGCCGGTGCTGCTGTTCTCGCTCTCGATCAAGGGCGAGGAGTCCTTCGCGCTGATCTTCCGGCTGGGGATGATCCCGCTGACGCTGTTCTCCGGCACGTTCTTCCCCGTCGCCAACCTCGGGCCGGTGCTGGAGAAGGTCGCGATGGCCTCGCCGCTGTGGCAGGGGGTCAACCTGACCCGGATGCTCGCGCTGGGCGAGATCGACTGGGCGCTGGCCGCTGTCCACGTCGGCTATCTCGGGCTGCTCGCGGGCGTGTGCTGGTGGCTCGCGGTGCGCAGGCTGGGCGAGAGGCTGGTCTCCTGAGATGGCGCTCTTCACCGCCGCCATGGGCGCCACCGTCGCCCGGCCGCTGCGGGGCGGCGAGGCCGCTCGGCTGCTGCTGTGGCGCAACATCCTGGTCTACCGGCGCGCCTGGCTGGTGTTCATCACCGGCTTCCTGGAGCCGGTCTTCTACCTGTTCTCGATCGGCATCGGTGTGGGCGCGATGGTGGTCGGCTTCGAGTACGCCGGGAAGCCGGTCGACTATCGCGAGTTCGTCGCCCCCGGGATGATCGCCGCCTCGGCGATGAACGGGTCGCTGCTCGATGCGACGTTCAACTTCTTCTTCAAGCTGAAGTACAACAAGCTCTACGACCAGATGCTGGCCACCCCGCTGCGTACGGTCGACATCGCGGTCGGCGAGATCCTCTGGAATCAGCTGCGCAGCGGGATCTACGTCACCGCGTTCCTGCTGATCATGGTCGCGATGGACCTGGTCCACTCCTGGTGGGCGCTTCTGGTGGTCCCGGCGGCGTTGCTCATCGGGTCGGCCTTCGGGGCTGTCGGCATGGCACTGACGACCTACATGACCTCCTGGCAGGACTTCGAGAAGGTCACCCTCGCGATGATGCCGATGTTCCTGTTCAGCGCGACCTTCTTCCCGGTCACGGCCTATCCGGAGTGGTTGCGCTGGATCGTCGAGGTCACGCCCCTCTACCGGGGTGTCGTGCTCTGTCGGGAGCTGACGCTCGGGGTGCCGTCGTGGGGCTCGCTGGTCTCGGTGGTCTACCTGCTGGCGTTCGGCGCGATCGGCCTCGTCGCCGTGCGGCGCCGGCTCGACTCCCTACTGCTCACCTGAGCGGCAGCAAGTCGCGTCTCAAGGGCAGGATCTCCCTCGTGAGGTTTCTGGTGGGCCGTCAAGATTGACCTCATGACCTATGAAGCGATCACGCCCGACACCAAGGACTGGACCTGGGTACTCGACCGGCCCTGCCCCGAGTGTGGCTTCATCGCCGGTGCCGTGACCGCGGACCAGCTCCCCGAGATCGTGCGGGACAACGCGACCTACTGGGAGATCTACCTGGCCGCCGAGAACGCGCGCGACCGCCCCCGTCCCGGGGTGTGGTCGGCGCTGGAGTACGGAGCACACGTACGCGACGTGCACCGGATCTTCGGCGAGCGGCTGCAGCAGATGCTGACCGAGGACGAGCCGCTCTTCGCCAACTGGGACCAGGACGTGACCGCCCGCGAGGACGACTACGCCGGCCAGGACCCGGCGGTCGTCGCGGAGCAGCTGATGGACGCCGCCGACGAGATCGCCACGATCTACGAGAAGGTCCCGCCGGACGCGTGGGGTCGCCGCGGGACCCGGTCCAACGGCGACGTGTTCAGCGTCGAGTCGCTGGGCCGCTACCACCTCCACGACGTCGTCCACCACCTGTGGGACGTACGCTCGGCCGCCAAGCGGGCGACCGTCGCTGCCTACGACGCCGGCGTCGCGACGTACGTCCAGGGCAGCTCGTTCTCCGAGGAGAACCGCTCGGTCCTGGACAGGTTCCTGGCCGTGCTCGAGGACGGCGACCACGTGCTCGAGATCGGCACCGGGCCGGGCCACGACGCGAAGGCCCTCGAAGCCGGGGGAGTGCGGGTGCGGCGCACCGACATCAGCGAGGGGTTCGTGGCGCACCTGCGCAAGCAGGGGTACGCCGCTGCCTGCCTGGACCCGCTGGTCGACGACCTGCGCGACCCGGTCCACCCCGACGTCCCCTATGCCGCGGTCTGGGCCTCGGCGACGCTGTTGCACGTGGCCCGCGACGACCTCGGGACGGTGCTCGCCCGGCTCGCCGAGGTGACCCGTCCCGGCGGTGTGCTGCACGTGTCGATGAAGGAGGGCGACGGCGAGGAGTGGACCGAGCGCGGTCACATCGAGGCTCCCCGGCTCTTCGTCTACTGGCGCGAGGCCGCGCTCCGCGAGGCGCTGGCCGAGGCCGGCTGGGAGGTGCTCGAGGTCGGGCACGCCGACGGACGCCTCGGCGACGTCTGGCTCGACGTCCTCGCCCGCCGGCCCGACCGAGCCTGAGTAGCATTCGGGGCGATGAGACACACGGAGTTCTGGTCCCGGATGGACGATGCGCTCGGCGCGGGCTACGCGCGAGCGTGGGCACGTCAGTTCGTCATGGGCGACCTGAGCGGGCGCACCGCCCAGGAGGCCCTCGACGACGGCGTCCCGCCCAAGGAGGTCTGGGCCGCGGTCTGGAAGGCCCTGGAGCTGCCGGCGCGTGAGCGGTGACGCTGGTCGCTCCGGCCACGGTGGCCGCGGTCCAGAAGCGCACCATCCTCACCCTGGTCGCCACCCAGGCGGTCGGCGCGATGGGCATCACGATCGGCATCGCGACCGCCTCCCTGTTGGCGCGCGACCTGTCCGGCTCGGAGTCGATGGCCGGCCTCTCCCAGACGACGCAGGTGCTCGGCGCCGCCGTCGCTGCCTACGTCCTGGGGCGGGTGATGGACGCGCGCGGGCGCCGGTTCGGGCTGCTGGCGGGCTACCTGCTCGGGGCGGCCGGTGGGCTGCTGGCGGTGCTGGCCGGCGGGGTCGGCTCGATGACCTTGTTGCTGGTCGGAGCGGTGCTGCTGGGCGCGACCACCGCGGCGAACAACGGCGCGCGCTACGCCGCCACTGACCTGGCACCTGCCAGGAGCCGTGCGCGGGCGCTGTCGGTCGTGGTCTGGGCGACCACGTTCGGCGCGGTGATCGGCCCCAACCTGACCGGCGTCGCCGAGATCTTCTCCGACGCCGTCGGCATCCCGGCCCTCACCGGGCCGTTCGCGATCGGATCGATGGGGATGCTGGCCGCCGCGCTGGTGGTCGGGGTCTTCCTGCGACCCGACCCGCTGCTGGTCGCCCGGGAGGGCGCGCCGGCCACGGAGCCCTCACCGGTGGTCGAGCCTGTCGAGACCACCAGCTGGCGCCGCGCGATCGCCGTCATCCGGGAGCGGCCCGCGCTCGCGGCGGCGGTCGTCGGGCAGGCCGCGGCACACGCCACGATGGTGGCGGTGATGGTGATGACCCCGCTCCACATGGAGCATGGCGGCGCCGGCCTGGAGATCATCGGACTGGTGATCAGCGGGCACGTCCTGGGCATGTTCGCCTTCGCGCCCATCGCCGGCTGGCTGGCCGACCGCGTCGGCCGGGCCGACGTGATGGCGCTGGGCGGCGGGGTGCTCCTGGTGTCCCTGGTCCTGTGCGCCGCGGCGCCGCAGGGCAGCTCGGGGCGGATCTTCGTCGGGCTCTTCCTGCTCGGTCTCGGCTGGTCGCTGGCCACGATCGCGGCGGCCACCTCGGTCGCCGACAACACCCCTCTCGAGGTGCGCGCCGACGTCCAGGGCACCGCCGACCTGATCATGGGCGTCGCCGCGGCCGCCGCCGGGGCGGTGTCGGGCGTCGTCGTCGACCTGGCCGGATATCCGGCACTCGCGCTCGGCACGATCCTGCTGGTCGGGGTGCTGTTCGGGGCTGCGTACGTGGCTCGTCGGGCGGCCTGACGAGTTCTCCTCGGCTGAGGTACGACGGGACGTTCTGGTCGGTCTACCGTCTGGTAGCCGACAAGAACGTCCCGTCGTATGTCGACGGTCAGCCGAGGAGCTTCTCCATCGTGTCGATCTCGGTCGACTGCGACTCGATGATCGTCCCGGCCAGGTCGACGGCGGGCTTGAACCGGCCCTCGTCCTGCTCGGTTTCCGACATCTCGACGGCACCCTCGTGGTGCTCGACCATCATCTCCAGCCACATGTCGCCGAACTCGGCGTCCGAGGCGTTCTCCAGGGCGTCCATGTCCTCGCCCGACATCATCCCGGGCATGTCGTCGGCCATGCCCTCCATGGAGTCGGACATGCTGCTGTCGTCGTCGCCATGGCCCTCGTGGCCGCCGTTGACGTGGTCGCGCATCGTGGCGGGCACCTCCTCGCCCCACTCGCGGAGCCAGCTGGACATGGTCTCGATCTCGGGGCCCTGGGCTGCGCGGATCGCCTCGGCCAGCTTCTCGACCTCCGGGTCGAGCTTGCGGTCCATGGTCAGGTCGACCATCGAGATCGCCTGGGCGTGGTGCTGGATCATCTCGGTGGCGAAGGCCACGTCGGCCTTGTTGTGCTCGGTCTCCGAGAGCTGCTGAGGCTGGGTGGTCTCCTCGCTGCCGCCACAGGCGGACAGCGTCAGCAGCACGGCCAGGCCGGCTGCCGCCCAGGTCGTGCGGATGAGGGGTCGTTGCGTACGCATCGTTGTTTCTCCTTGTCAAGTGCTGTTTTCGGGGTCCGCGGAGGGACCGCTCAGCACCTGATGACGGAGAAGGCCCACTCCGGTGGCGGGCCGGTCGCGGGATGCGCGAGGAAGGGTGTGGACCCGGCGGTCCGGGACCGGAGGTGGGTGTGGGCGAACCACCAGGCAGGAGTACGCCGCCACAGCCCGCTGAGGAGCAGCGCGCCGGCAGCGAGCAGGAACGCCGCGCACAGCATCATCGCGGTATGTCCGTCCCCGCCCTCGTTACCGGTGTGGTCGGCGGCACCGGCGGCCGCGTGGTCGAGAGCGTGGGTGTGCTCCACGTGCGCGGCGGGCAGGCTCAAGGTGCCGTGCTCGCCGTCCGAGCCGGTGCCGTGCAGGCTCAGCGCGTGCATGGCCAGCAGGCCGGCGACCGTGACCACGACCGCCGCCAGCAGACCGGCGCGCGCAACCACCCGGGTCGCCCGCTGCCGTCCTCGCACTGCCGTCAACACACCGCACACCTTAGGGAGTCGTCCGCGGTTGGACAAAGCCGGCTCCCGAGGGGATAACCCTTGCGATGACATACCCCCATGGGGTATGAATTGGGACGTAGGAACACCGAACGATCGAGCAAGGGAGCGACATGACGTCGCATGACGAGCACCTGCACGCCGGGCACGACCACGCCGGACATCAGCACGCGATGCACGGGGGTCACGGCGACCACTCCGCGCACGGAGGCGGATCCGGGGTGAACGCGATGGCGGCCAGCGCCACGCTGCACTGCCTCACCGGGTGCGCGATCGGCGAGATCGCCGGACTGATGATCGGCACCGCGATCGGGCTCAGCACTGGATGGACGATCGCCCTGGCCGTCACGCTCGCGTTCGTCTTCGGCTACGCCCTCTCGACGCTGCCGCTGCTCAAGTCGGGCCTGGCCGTCGGTGCGGCGCTCAGCGTCGTGCTGGCCGCCGACACCCTCTCGATCGCCACGATGGAGCTGGTCGACAACCTGGTCATGGCGCTCATCCCCGGCGCCATGGAGGCCGGGCTCGTCAACGTCGTGTTCTGGATCGGGATGATGATCGCTCTCGCCGTCGCCTTCGTTGCCGCCTTCCCGGTCAACCGCTACCTGCTCCAGCGGGGCAAGGGGCACGCCCTGACGCACGAATATCACGGTGCGGAGCCTGTTCAGGAGGGCGTACGCCGCTTCATCCCGTCCTTCTCCAGCGGTGCTCTGGCGGCGGTGATCATCGCTTTCATGCTCGGTGGTCTGTCGGTCGCCGTCGCCGACGAGATGGGTGGCGGCTCGGCTCCCGCCGAGGAGGTCGAGATGCAGGGCCACTGAGGATCCGATGACCTCGACACGCCCGAACAGGTGTTCACATCGAACGCTTGTTCGGGCTAGTGTGTGGTAGTAGGTGGAGCGTGGTTCGTGCTATCGCCCAGGCAAAAACCGGGTCGTGAAACACCGTGCCAGAGGGTCCCGTTCAAAACTGTCGGTGGTCCCGTCTAGCGTCTGCCTTGATGACGACGAAGACACGTGGACAAGCGGCAGGCAAGGGGAAGAAGTCTGCCCCTCAGGAAGGAAAGAACATGGCGGCAGGTGATCGCGAGAAGGCATTGGACGCCGCTCTCGCCAACATCGAGAGGCAGTTCGGCAAGGGCTCGGTCATGCGGCTGGGCGATGAGACCCGGGCTCCGCTGGAGGTGATCCCGACCGGCTCGATCGCGCTCGACGTGGCGCTGGGTCTGGGCGGTCTGCCCCGCGGGCGGGTCGTGGAGATCTACGGTCCGGAGTCCTCGGGTAAGACGACGGTGGCGCTCCACTCGGTCGCCAGCGCGCAGCGCGCCGGCGGCATCGTGGCCTTCATCGACGCCGAGCACGCGCTCGACCCGGAATACGCGAAGAACCTCGGCGTCGACACCGACGCCCTGCTGGTCTCCCAGCCGGACTCGGGTGAGCAGGCCCTGGAGATCGCCGACATGCTGATCCGCTCGGGTGCGCTCGACCTGATCGTCATCGACTCCGTCGCGGCGCTGGTGCCGCGGGCCGAGATCGAGGGCGAGATGGGCGACAGCCACGTCGGCCTCCAGGCTCGACTGATGAGCCAGGCGCTGCGGAAGATGACCGGTGCGCTGAACAACTCCGGCACCACCGCGATCTTCATCAACCAGCTGCGCGAGAAGATCGGCGTGATGTTCGGCTCGCCCGAGACCACGACCGGTGGTCGCGCGCTGAAGTTCTACTCCTCGGTGCGGCTCGACGTGCGCCGGATCGAGACGCTCAAGGACGGCACCGACATGGTCGGCAACCGCACCCGCGTCAAGGTCGTGAAGAACAAGGTGGCCCCGCCGTTCAAGCAGGCTGAGTTCGACATCATGTACGGGAAGGGCATCTCCCGCGAGGGCGGCCTGATCGACGTCGGTGTCGAGGCTGGCCTGGTCCGCAAGGCCGGTGCTTGGTACACCTACGAGGGTGACCAGCTCGGCCAGGGCAAGGAGAACTCGCGCAACTTCCTCAAGGACAACCCCGACCTGGCCAACGAGCTGGAGAAGCGGATCCTGGAGAAGCTCGGCGTCGTGCCGACGGTCGACGCCCCGGCTGACGGCGAGGCGCCCGCGGCCGAGCCCGCCGGCGTCGAGGACTTCTAGGTCCGTCTGACTCGTGGCTTCGTCGAAGCGTGACCGCTCGTCCACCCAGGATCCCTGGGTG
>NZ_JBHVGB010000158.1:0-15162 GCF_042801335.1 Nocardioides sp. NPDC057577
GGCGTGTCGAGACCAACACGGTCCCCTGTCGCGCTCGATAGGACTGTGTTGGTCTCGACACGCTCGGCCGCAGGCGGCCTCGCGGCTCGACCAGCGGGGCCGGCGGGTTACAGCCCGAGGTGGCGGCTGATGATCAGCTTCTGCACCTCGGTGGTGCCGCCGTAGATCGTCTGGATGCGGCTGTCGACGAAGGCCTTGGCGATCGGGTACTCCATCATGTAGCCGTAGCCGCCGTGGATCTGGACGCCCTGGTCGACGAACTTCTTCTGCAGCTCGGTGGTCCACCACTTGGCCATCGAGGCGAGCACGGTGTCGGCCGTTCCGGCGTTGAGCTGGGTGACGGCGTCGTTGAGGAAGAGGCGGGCGAGGTAGGCCTCGGTGGCCATCTCCGCGAGCGTGAACGCGGTGTTCTGGAAGCGGCCGATCGGGCGGCCGAAGGCCTCCCGGGTGCGGGCGTAGTCGAGGGAGAGCTCGAGGACCTGCTCGACCGCGGCGACCGCGATCGAGGCGACCGAGATGCGCTCCTGCGGAAGCAGGGTCATCAGCGAGATGAAGCCGGAGCCCTCCTCGCCGAGCAGGTTCTCCTTCGGGACCACCACGTCGGTGAAGGAGAGCTCGGCGGTGTCCTGCGCCTTCATGCCAACCTTGTCGAGGTTGCGGCCGCGCTCGAAGCCCTCCATGCCGCGCTCGACCACGAGCAGCGAGATGCCGTGGGCGCCGGCGTCGGGGTTGGTCTTGGCGACCACGATCACCAGGTCGGCGTTGATGCCGTTGGAGATGAACGTCTTCGAGCCGTTGAGGAGGTAGTGGTCGCCCTTGTCGACCGCGGTGGTGCGTACGCCCTGGAGGTCCGAGCCCGCGCCCGGCTCGGTCATCGCGACGGCGGTGATGATGTCGCCGGAGACGCAGCCCGGCAGCCACCGGGCCTTCTGCTCCGCGGTGCCCAGGTGCGAGATGTAGGGGACGATGATGTCGGTGTGGACGAAGAATCCGGGGCCGCTGGCACCGATCTTCGCCATCTCCTCGTGGAGGACGGAGTTGAACCGGAAGTCCTTGATGCCGGGGCCGCCGTACTCCTCCTCGACGTCGAAGCAGAGCAGCCCGGTGTCGCCGGCCTTCTTCCACAGCTCGCGCGGGACGATGCCGTCCTTCTCCCACTGGTCGTGGAAGGGCACGACCTCCTTCTCGAAGAAGGCCTTCGCGGTGGCGCGGAAGTCCTCGTGCTCGGCCTCATAGATGGTGGGCTTCTCGGGCATGACACTCCTTGGTCGACGTTCGATCTCATCGGGCCCACGACTGTGACGCAAGACACCGACGGAGCAACTGTGACAGTAACACTGGCGAAGTAGCAACACTTTGGTCTACGGTCCCTGGCTATGACCGAGGTGACCGATGAGCTGATGACGATCGATGAGCTGTCGACCGCCACCGGGGTGTCGGTGCGCACGACGCGCTACTACGCGAGCCTCGGGCTGATCCCGCCGGCGATCAGGCGTGGCCGGGTGGCCTACTACGGCCCCGAGCACCGTGCCCGCCTCGACATGGTCACCGCGCTCCAGGAGCACGGGTTCACCCTGCAGGCGATCGAGCGCTATCTCGCCCGGCTGCCCGCGGAGACGACGCGGGAGGATCTGGCGATGCAGCGCGCCATGATCACGTCTTGGGCCACGGAGCCGACCGATGACATCCAGGCCAGGATCGGGCGTGAGCTGATCGCGCTGGGGCTGCCTCGCGATGCGTTGGCGGCGGCGTACGCGGCGACCTCGCGCCTCATGGCGGACCTCGCCGCCGAGCTCAACACGATCCTGCGCGACCAGGTCATCGACCCGTTCAAGCGGACCCATCACACCGCGGAGGAGGCAGCTCACCTCGAAGAGGTGCTCCCGCGGCTGCGTCAGCTGACCACCGAGGCGATCGTGGTGAGCTTCCAGGACGCGGTGAACCGGACGATCTCCCGCAATCTGTCGTGAACCTGTTGACTGTGACAGTTTTAGTGTCACAATCGGCGCATGGCTGAAGCATTCATCTATGACCACCTGCGCACGCCGCGCGGGAAGGGTAAGAAGACCGGAGCGCTCCACGAGGTCAAGCCGATCGACCTGGTGGTCGGCCTGATCGACGAGGCCCGCAAGCGCAACCCCAACCTCGACCCCGCGCTGATCGACGACGTCGTCCTCGGTGTCGTCACCCCCGTCGGCGAGCAGGGTGGTGACATCGCCAAGACCGCCGCCATCAAGGCCGGTCTCCCCGAGACGACCGCCGGTGTGCAGCTCAACCGTTTCTGCGCCTCCGGCCTCGAGGCCGTGAACCAGGCCGCCTCCCGCGTACGCGGCGGGTTCGAGGACCTCATCCTCGCCGGTGGCGTCGAGTCGATGAGCAAGGCGCCGATGGGCAGCGACGGCGGCGCCTGGGCGCAGGACCCCGACACCGCCCTCAAGACCGGCTTCGTTCCCCAGGGCATCGGCGCCGACCTGATCGCGACGCTCGAGGGCTTCAGCCGCGCGGACGTCGACCGTTACGCCGCGCAGTCGCACGCCCGGGCGGCCGCCGCCTGGGAGAACGGCTACTTCAAGGACGCCGTCATCCCGGTCGTCGACCAGACCGGTCTGACCGTGCTGGACCACGACGAGCTGATCCGCCCGGGCACCACCGCCGAGACCCTGGCCGGCCTCAAGCCGTCTTTCCTCCAGCAGGGCCAGGAGGCCGGCTTCGACGACGTCGCGCTGGCCAAGTACCACTGGGTCGAGAAGATCGACCACGTCCACCACGCCGGCAACTCGTCGGGCATCGTCGACGGTTCCGCGCTGATGCTGATCGGCTCCGAGGAGGCCGGCAAGGCCAACGGGCTCACTCCGCGTGCCCGGATCATCTCGGCCGCCGTCTCCGGAGCCGACCCGACGATCATGCTCACCGGCCCCGCCCCGGCCTCGCGCAAGGCGCTGGCCAAGGCCGGTCTCACCGTCGACGACATCGACCTGTTCGAGATCAACGAGGCGTTCGCGGCGGTCGCGATGCGGTTCATGAAGGACATGGGCATCGACGAGTCGGTCACCAACGTCAACGGCGGCGCGATCGCCATGGGTCATCCGCTGGGCGCGACCGGTGCCATCATCCTCGGCACCCTGGTCGACGAGCTCGAGCGCCAGGGCAAGCAGCGCGGCCTCGCCACGCTGTGCGTCGGTGGCGGCATGGGTATCGCCACGATCGTCGAGCTGGTCTGACGCGTCCGCGAATGCTCACCGAGGTAACTCGGTGAGCGCCCACATCCCTCGTGGAACTCCGCGAAGGAAGCGACAACTGACCGAGGTACCTCGGTGAACATCCCGGGCCGCGCCCCGGCACAGACTTGAAGGAAGACACATGAGCGAGACCGCAGTCCGCTATGACAAGGATGGCGACGGGATCGTCGTCCTCACCCTGGACGACCCGAACCAGTCGGCCAACACCATGAACGAGCTGTACAAGACCTCGATGGCGGAGGCCGTCGAGAAGCTGTACGCCGAAGCAGACGACGTCACCGGCGTCGTCATCGCCTCCGCGAAGAAGACCTTCTTCGCCGGTGGTGACCTCAAGAACATGATCCAGGTGCGCCCCGAGAACGGCGCCCAGGTCTTCGAGGAGGTCGAGTCGATCAAGGCGACCCTCCGCAAGCTGGAGACCTTCCCCAAGCCGGTCGTCGCGGCGATCAACGGCGCCGCCCTCGGTGGCGGTCTGGAGATCGCGCTGGCTGCCCAGCACCGCATCGCGCTGGACGCCCGCTACGACATCGGTCTGCCCGAGGTCTCCCTCGGTCTGCTCCCGGGCGGCGGTGGCGTCACCCGCGTCGTACGCCTGCTGGGCATCATGACCGGGCTGATGGATGTCCTGGGTCAGGGCACCAAGTTCAAGCCCGCTGCCGCCCTCGAGAAGGGTCTGGTCCACGAGCTCGTCTCCTCCCCCGATGAGCTCGTTCCCGCCGCGAAGGCGTGGATCAAGGCCAACCCCGACGAGATCGCCCAGCCGTGGGACAAGCCCGGCTACAAGATGCCCGGTGGCAAGCCGACCTCGCCGGCGCTCGCGGGCTTCCTGCCCGCGTTCCCGCCGATCCTGCGCAAGCAGCTCAAGCAGTCCGACATGCGTGCGCCGAAGGCGATCCTGTCGGCTGCGGTCGAGGGTGCGATGGTCGACTTCGACACCGCCACCCGGATCGAGTCGCGCTACTTCGTCTCGCTGGTCACCGGCCAGCAGTCGAAGAACATGATCCAGGCGTTCTTCTTCGACCTCGGCGCCATCGGCGCCGGCACGCTGCGTCCTGACGGCGTCGAGAAGTTCAAGGCCACCAAGGTGGGTGTGCTCGGTGCCGGGATGATGGGTGCGGGCATCGCGTACTCCTTCGCCCGTGCGGGTGCCGAGGTCGTCCTCAAGGACGTCGCCATCGAGTCGGCCGAGCGCGGCAAGGCCTACACCGCCAAGCTCAACGAGAAGGCTGTCTCGCGCGGCAAGCTCACCCAGGAGAAGGCCGACGAGATCCTCAACCGGATCACCGCGACGGTCGCCCCGGAGGACTTCGCCGGCGTCGACGTCGTCGTCGAGGCGGTCTTCGAGGACGTCTCGCTGAAGCAGAAGGTGTTCAGCGAGATCGCTCCGTTCGTCAACGACGACGCGGTGCTCTGCTCCAACACCTCCACGCTGCCGATCACCGAGCTCGCCAAGGGGATCGACCGCCCGGCCGACTTCATCGGCCTGCACTTCTTCTCGCCCGTCGACAAGATGCCGCTGGTCGAGATCATCCGCGGCGCCGAGACGAACGACGTCGCGCTGGCCAAGGCGTACGACGTGGTCCAGCAGATCAAGAAGACCCCGATCGTCGTCAACGACAGTCGTGGCTTCTACACCTCGCGCGTGATCGGCACCCAGATCCAGGAGGGTCTGGAGCTGCTCGCCGAGGGCTTCGCGCCCTACTCGCTCGAGCGCGCCGCGACCCAGGCCGGCTTCCCGGTCGGGCCGCTGCAGATCGCCGACGAGCTCAACCACGAGCTCATGGTCAAGATCGCTCGTACGACCCGCGAGGCCGCCGGCATCGAGGAGCTGACCACGACCGAGAAGGTGCTCAACCCCCTCATCGAGGCGGGTCGCTCCGGCAAGCTCAAGGGCGCCGGCTTCTACGACTACGTCGACGGCAAGCGTGGCTCGATCTGGTCGGACCTCGGCAGCGTCTTCCCGGTCGCCGAGAAGCAGATCCCGATCCGGGACGCCGAGGAGCGGATGCTCTTCATCGAGGCTCTGGAGACGGCGAAGTGCTTCGAGGAGGGCGTCATCACCTCCGCCGCGCACGCCAACATCGGCTCCATCTTCGGCATCGGCTTCCCGCCGCAGACCGGTGGTGCGGCCCAGTTCATCACCGGCTACGAGGCCGCTGACGGCTCGATCGGCATCGACGCCTTCCTGGCCCGTGCCGACGAGCTGGCCGAGGCGTACGGCGACCGGTTCCGCCCGACGCAGTACCTCCGCGACCTCGCGGCGAAGGGTGAAGGCTTCCCTGCCTGATCTGGCTCCACAGCGATGTGGTGAACCGGCACGGATCCTGTGAAGGAACCGTGCCGGTTCACTATTTGCGGCGCCGGTGCGGCCGGGCCTGTGCGACTCTTTGCCTTCCGCAGAGGTCGAGGAGGACGTACGTGGCGATGCCGGGCAGCACACGGAGGCGAGAGCTCTGGGTGGGGATCGTGGCCGTCGGGCTGGTCCTGCTGGTCGTGGTCGGGTGTGCGGTCGCGATGCTCTGGGCCCGGCCCGATGGATCGGCGGCCGGGACGACGACGCCGGAGCTGCCGTTGAGGTTCCTCGATCTCTCCGACGAGTGGCGGTCCGTCCCCGGCGTACGCGAGGTGCTGGCCACCGACGAGTCCAGACGCATCCCGGGAGAGGACTTCGGGGAGGCCGACCGCGTGGAGCACTCGGTCAGCGTCGAGGTGTCCCTGGAGGAGGATCTGTCCGGGGCCGAGGCGGCTGCAGCGAGCCAGGAGGTGCTCCGGCTGGTGCGCCCCGAGATCACCCGTCTTGCGCCCGAGGCGGAGGCGGACCGGACCAGCGTCTCGTTCTCGCTGGGCCAGATCCAGGTCACGGTGGGCGAGCGCGGTCTGGACCGCGGGGACGGCATCGGTGATGCGCTCGCTGATGCCGTCGCGCTGCGCGAGGCAGGGGCGACGTCGGTGTCGTCGACCGTCGTCGACCCGCAGACGGGCCGTCCTGCCAAGGCCGACGTGGAGGCGCCGCAGGACCGTCTGGTCGCGCTCGCCACGGTCGCCCGCGAGCGGCAGCGCCCGGTGGATCTCCACGGCGGCGGCGCTTGGTACCGGTCGAACGAGCTGCCCGATCCGGTGGCGGTGGAGCTCGTGGTGGTTGCCTCCGAGCAGCCGTCGGTGACCTCGGCACAGCTGGCCGCTCCGTACGAACCGCTGATCGTCCTGGTCGAGGCAGCCGAGGGCGACCGCGTGATCGACGACGTCAGCCGGTGGCTCACCGGCTACCACGGCTCTCTCGTGCGGTCGGGGCAGCCGCTGGCGTACGCGGTCGAAGGGACGCGCGGCGGCAAGGTCGAGGGCTGGGTCGGCGGAAGGACTCCGGCGCCGACGACGATGCCACCGTTCGGCGATGCCGCGCCCTGGCCGGCCGACCCGGGGGCGCCGTCCTGCCGGCCGTCGGATCTCGAGGTCACCTTCGGTGGCCAGGATGCGGCGCTGGGATCGCGGCAGGCGTGGCTCCGGGCCCGCAACCTCGGCCGTCATGTCTGCGCGATCGAGGGCGTGCCCGTCGTCGAGTTCCTGAATGCTGCCGGTGCTCGGCAGACCGATGTGACGGCCAAGCCCTACGAACCGTCGATGGTGCCCGAGCGTGTCGACGTCCCTCCGTCGCGGTCGGTGATGGCGGTGATCGACTGGCAGGCGATGTCCACCGCGAACGACCCGGACGTCACGACCGAG
Organism: Nocardioides sp. NPDC057577; assembly: GCF_042801335.1. Classification (NCBI taxonomy): domain Bacteria; kingdom Bacillati; phylum Actinomycetota; class Actinomycetes; order Propionibacteriales; family Nocardioidaceae; genus Nocardioides; species Nocardioides sp. NPDC057577. The sequence continues at coordinate 6,960 of NZ_JBHVGB010000158.1, forward strand.
CTGCTCGTGACCGCGCTGCCTGGCGGCACGCCGATCACGCTCGGTGTCGCGGTGATCGACGGGCCGAGCGATCTCGACATTCTCGACGGGGCCGAGGTCGGGATCAGCCCGTGGGCGCAGGCCGCTGACTGACGTACGCCGGGACGAATGGGTGGCAGCGCCCATTCGGAATCGGGCGCGGGTCGAGAAGACTCGGAGCCATGGGGGAGATGGTGACGGTTCTGGTGATCGCGGCGATCGCGGTCGTCCTCGTGGTGGCCTCGTTGGTGCGGCGGGCCGGGCGCGGTCAGTGCCTGGTGGTGACCAGGCACCGGCGGATCATCCGGATCGCCTCCGACTCGATGACCATGGCGATCCCGGGCTTCCATGAGGTGCTCGAGTGGCCGACCGGGCCGATGGAGATCGCGATCGTGGTCCGGACCCGGACCGGCGACTCCCAGGACGTACGCGTCCTCGCGACCTTCACCGTCGAGGTCGACCCGCCTCGGGTCGGGGCGGCGTACATCGACCCGCGCGCGGTCCTGCACACGGCCCTGGAGCGCCGTGTCGCCGACGCCGTCCGTGCACAGCCGGCGGTGTGGCTGACCGATGAGCGCGACGGGCCCGGTGCCGCCATCACGGGCAACCGGATCGACGGTCTCGCGGCCGGTGTCGTCACCGATGTGGTCATCGACGAAGTCGACCTGCTGCTGCACCCCGGCCGGCCCGACGACTGAGCTCGCCGTCGGGCCGGGACCGGGGTCGGGTCAGCGGATCACGCCGGTCGCCGCCGAGAGGCGGGACGCCGTGTAGTAGCCGGCCTTGCGCCCGGTGACCCGGACGCGGATGCGGTCACCGCGGTCGATGGACCTGAGCCGGTACGTCTTGCCGGTGGCGCCCGAGATGGCCCTGCCGTTGCGCAGCCACTGGTAGGAGTACGTCACCCCGGCCGGCTTCCACTCACCGCGGACCGTGGTGAGCAGGTAGCCCACCCTGCGGGTGCCGCTGATCGACGGCGTGACGGGGGTCAGGTAGCCGGCGCTGATCGCACCGGTCGCCGCGCTCGTCCTGACGCCGGGGTTGGCCGCCGGCCAGGAGGACGAGGTGGCGGTGACCCTGACCTGGATCTTGCGGGTGTGGTCCGATCCGCTCAGCTTGTAGGTCTTCGCGGTGGCTCCCGAGATCGCGGCACCGTTGCGCAGCCACTGGTAGCGCACGGTCGTCGCCGCCGGGTTCCACGAGCCCGGCGATGCGGTCAGGGTGTAGCCGACCCGCTGGCTGCCGCTGATCGTCGGCGCCGCCGTGTTCGCGATCGTCTGCGGGTTGCAGGTGTAGAGCTCGAGCTCGTCGATGAACCAGCCGATCTGTGAGTCGGTCTGGTCTCCTCGGACGACCCACTGGAACTGGACGGACTTCCCGGCGAACGCGGACAGGTCGACCCGGGAGCTCATCCACCCGTTGGAGTCGCCGCCGAAGCCGGTCAGCGGGCTCTTGGGGTTGTTGAGCAGCAGCTTCTGCTTGGGCCCGTTCACCCAGGCCGAGGACGGGATGGCCGTCGTGACCCCGTTGACCAGCAGGCGGGCTTCGCCGCCGTCGTAGTACTCCGGTGCCGGGTAGGCAGGGTCGCTGCCGGTGTACCAGTCGAAGAGGTACCAGTGGCTGAACCGCAGATAGGTCCGCTTGCCGGCCGGTACGTTGATCGCGGCCGTCGTCATTCCGCTCGACGTCGGGTCGCCGTACCGCTCCGGATCGGGGTCCCAGCCGAAGTCGGAGCCGTTGCCGTCACGGTCGTTCTCGGGCACGTTCTGCGCGGCGTCGGGCGCCTGGTGCCACAGGCCGCCGCGGGTGCGCGACGGGGTCGTCATCGTGGCCTTCCCGGTGCTGCCGGCGGGGCAGGTGTTCGGCGCCTCCGCGGGCCGCGTCGCGCCTGCCTTGGTGGGCGACTTGGCCAGCTCGGTCGCGTCGGTGGCGAGGTTGACCTGGGTGCAGTCGTCCGCGGTGAAGCCGGCGGTGCCGGCAGCCACCAGCGCGGAGCAGCCGTTGGCCAGCGTACGGCGCAGGTCTACGTACTGGCTTCCGGAGACGAGGTGCTGGATCGTGTAGAGGTAGAGCGTCGCGGTCTTCTGCAGGGTCGGGTCGCCGCCGTCGATGCCGGTGATGGTGCGGCCGTTGAAGGTGCCGCCCTGCGAGATCAGGTAGGCCGTCTTGTTGCCGACGCCGCTGTTGGTGTGCACCCCGCCGCCGTCGGCGTAGTAGGTCAGGTCGTCAGCGTCCCACAGGGAGCTGGTCATCCGATCGGGCTGGTCGTGCGTCGTCGGGCTGGCGAGGTCGCGGATCGCGCCGAACGAGGAGTCCTCGCCGATGCGCCAGTCGGTCGGCGAGTCGCCGGGCGTGGCGTAGCGGTGGTCGACGATCTCGCCCATGATGTCGGCCATCGACTCGTTGATGGCACCCGACTCGTACCAGTAGAAGAGGTTCGAGCTGCGCTCGATCACGCCGTGGGTGAGCTCGTGGGCGACGATGTCATCGACCACCAGGCCCTGGCCGAGGAAGATCTGCTCGCCGTTCCAGAAGGCGTTGTCCATCGGGCACGGCGGCGTGTAGTTCGGCTGAGTCGGCTCGCAGTAGCGGGTCGTGGCGCCGATCGCCTTGGCGGTGACGCCCTCGGACCAGCCGATCTCCTCCGTCAGATCCAGCCCGAGGGAGGCGTAGAGGTCGGAGGTGGCGCCGATCAGGTCGTAGGTTTTGTCGACGTCGGCCATGCCGGTGGGCGCATCCCCCTCGCGCCGCTTGACCGTGAGGCTCGTGTCGGCACAGGCATCGTCCCGGGCGCGAACGTTGGCGTTGTCGCAGATGCGGCGGTTGACGTGGGCGATCTCGTTGATGTGCATGAGTACGCGGCCGGAGCCGGCGTGGGCGAGCACGGTCTCACGGATGGTGGAGCCGTTGGTCACCGAGAACCGGAAGACGCTGGTCTCGCCGATCTCGGGCCCACGGACCAGGTCGTCGTCATAGAGCCACGTGCCCTCGTCGGCCACGGTGAGGCCGGTGGCTCCGTGGTGGGCCTTGGCGACCACGGCCTCGGCCGCTGCCTCGGCCTTCGCGCGCGTGACATCGTCGGGTGCGGTGATGTCCGCGGTCGTGGCATCGGAGAGGTTGGTGGCCGCTGAGGTGAGGCCGCGGTCCTTGTCCAGCCCGACGACCACCTCGCCGCCGAGGACCGGGAGGCCGTCGACGTACTGCTCGAACCTGGTCACCGACCCGCCGCCGACAGCCTTGCTGGTCGACGCTTCGCGCAGGTCGGTGTCGTCGGTGCCCAACGCCTCGGTGGCGCGGTCGAGCTGGGTCCTGGCCGCCTTGGCGGGCTTGACGCCGGTGCCCAGCGGCTCGGCTCCCTCGGCCTTCGAACCGATGAAGTCGGCCGCGCCGTCGGTGGTGCGATGGATGGTCAGGGGGACGCCGGCGCGGTCCTTGTAGGTCGCGATCGGGTCGGGTTCGCCGGAGGCGGGCGAGGTCATCGGAATGACGCTGAGCCCGCTGAGGGCAAGTGCGGTCGCGGTCAGGGCGACGACGCGTCTACGACGTGACACTTCGACTCCTTCGGGAGTGGGAGCGGCCCGGAGGAGTTTCACGGGCCGACAGACCGCCGGCCCGAACCAGCGGGCAGCAGTCTCCCAGGCGGTCATGGTCGCCGTCGCCCGTATTTCGCGACGTGCGATGGCCGAGACGTCAGCCCCGTCGGCCGAGCTGGCACCGTGGTGCCGACTCGGCCGACGTACGTGACGTCTCGGCGGGGTTGGGTCAGCGGATGGTGCTGGTGGCCGCCGAGGTGACCTTCTTGGTGTGACAGCCCGCCTTGCGGCCGGTCACGCGGACGCGGATGCGGTCACCGCGATCGACGGATCGAAGCCGGTAGGACTTCCCAGTTGCGCCCGAGATCGCGACGCCGTTGCGCAGCCACTGGTAGGAGAACGTGATTCCCGAAGGCTTCCAGGTGCCTGGGTAGGCGGTGAGCAGGTAGCCGACCCTTCGGGTGCCACCGATGGTCGGTGTCGCCGAGGTGAGATATCCGGGAGCTACGGCCGCGGTCGGAAGGGTGGTGCTGCTCCCCGCAGCCCAGCCCTCGCTCCACGCAACGACCCTGACTGTGATCTTGGAACCGACGTCGCTCACGCGCAGCGTGTAGGTGTTGCTGGCGGATTCGGCGACCATGACGCCGTTGCGCAACCAGGTGTAGCTGTAACTCTGCGGCGGATGGTCCCAGGTTCCCTTCGACGCGGTGAGCTTCGAGCCGAGGCGCACGGTGCCACTGATGACGGGGCGGACGGTGGCGCGGATGGACGAGCCCAGGGCGATCGACGCCGTCGGTGCGCTGGCCTTGGTCCCTGAGGCGCCCGCGGACCATTCGGTTGAGCTCGCCGTCACCCTGACGGACACTCGGGTTCCGTGGTCGGCCGCAGCAAGCGTGTACGTCGAGGATGTGGCCCCGCTGATCGGGGAGCCGTCGCGCAGCCATTGGTGGCTCACGCTCGTTGCCGCCGGGGACCAGACGCCGGGGGTGGCCGTCAAGGTGGACCCGACGCGGGGCGTTCCGGTGATCGTCGGCGCGGCGGTGTTCGCCAGCGGAATCGGCTCGCACGTGTAGACCTTGATGTCGTCGAGGAACCAGCCGACGTACCAGCCCAAGCTGTCCCAGGACGCCTCGAAGTAGGGCCTCAGGGTGTGTCCGGCGTACTCCGAGAGGTCGACCTGGCTGGCGTACCAGCCCTTGCCGTCGCGGACGAAAGCGGTCTGGCCGGCGTTGGGGTTGTCGTTGTAATAGGGCGAGCTGGACGTCTGGATGCGGCCGTTGGGTCCGTTGGTCCAGCCGTTGGTTCCCGAACGCCACGTGGTCTGGGTCGTGTCGTCGGTCCAGCCCACGACCCCGCCGTCCCAGGCGCCGCCGGAGTCGTAGTCGAACAGATGCCACTGGCGAAACCACATATAGGTCGTCTGGCCGGCCGGAAGCTCGATGCCGTTCAGCGTCTGGAGCCTGGTCCGGCCCTTCGTCATCGCCCCGCTCCTGGAGGCCGGCGAGTAATGCCACGCATCCTTGCCCGAGGTGGCGTTCGGCCCCCAGTACGTCGATGGGTTGCGGGTCCACGACCCCGCGGCGAACTTCGATGCGGCGTCACCCGTCTCGCTGTCGAAGAGCGTACGCACGGCCGTCTGTGCGGGGCAGCTCATCTGAGCGTCTGTGCGGGTGCCCTCCACCGTCGGGTTCGTACGCAGCTGAGTGACCTCGGTTGCCTGGTGGACGGTCGCGCAGTCCGAGCTCGTGAACCCGACCTTCTGGCCTGCGACCAGGTCGCTGCAGCTCTGCTCGAGCTGGTTGGCCAGGTCGGCGTACTCGGCACCGGGCGCCAGCCTCTGGAGGACGTCGAGGTAGAGCGTCGCAGTCTTGGTGAGCATCGCGTCGCCTGCATCGATGCCGGCGAAGTCGGTCCCCGCGTGGGTTCCGCCCTGCGAGATGAGGAAGGCGGTCTTGTTGCCGACGCCGCTGTTCGTGTGCACGCCGCCGTTGTCATCGAGACCGGAGACGTACGTCGCACTCGTCATCGTGTCGGGTTGGCTGTGCAGCGCGGGGTCCCTCATGCTCCGGATGGCGCCGCCAGGCAGGTCTTCGCCGAGGTCCCAGCCGCTGTCATCGTCGCTGGCAGCGGTGCGGCGGTGGTCGATGATCTCGCCCATGACGTCAGCGATGGACTCGTTGATGGCGCCGGACTGACCCCAGTAGAAGAGTTGTGAGAACTGGTCGATGACACCGTGGGTCATCTCGTGGCCGACGACGTCGTCGGCGATCGCATAGCCGGCGCCGTAGTACATCTGTGTGCCGTTCCAGAACGCGTTGGCGTACGGGCATCCCGACGACGTGGTGTAGCACCAGTTGACGGTCGAGGCCAGGCTCTTGCGACCGTCGGGCTGGGTGAGGCCGATGAGGTTCGTCAGGTCGATGTTTGCGATCTGCTCGTAGAACGAGTCGACCTCGCCGGCCAGGGCGAAGGCGCTCTCGACGTCAGAACTTCCGCCGGCTTCGCCGGTCTCGGTCCTTGCCGGAGCCGTGCAAGGGACGTCCGTGGTGTTCGTTGCGTTGGCGTTGTCGCACACGACCCGGTCGAGCCGCTGGTTCTTGTCGATGTCCAGGAGGATTCGTCCGTCCTGGTCGTCGACGATCAGCAGACGTCGCGCGCCATCAGCGCCAGAGACGTCGAAGCGCCAGCCACTGCGTGAGCCGTTGTCAGTCGTCGTGCCGAACACGGCAGGATCGAAGACCGTCCGGCCGCTGCCGACGACGTCCTCCGACGCGCGGTTCTCCGCGCGCGTCAACGTGGCTGACGCGAGTGAGCGCGCTCGGCTCTCGGAGATGCGCGGCTCGGCGACGGTGGACGTCGCGCTCAGGCTGGAGGCCAGCGAGGCGAGGGCGCGGTCCGGGCCCATCGTCACGACCATCTGGCCACCGAGCACGGGGATGCCGTCGATGCGCTGGTCGAGGCGTACGACATCGGTGCCTGCTGAGGTGCGCGTCGTGCCGGCGGTGGCGAGGGTCGTTCCCGCACGAGCAGCACCGAATGCTGCGCCGTAGCGGTCGACGTGTGCACGTGCGGCGACGGTGGCCGAGTCTGCGCGGTCGACCGAGGGGTTCTCGATCCGTCCGCCGCTGGCACCGGCGAATCGGAGGGTGCCGTTCACGCGGCTGGTGTGCACGCTGCGGTCGGCGTCGGCGTGGAGCCGTTCCGTCGCGATGGTGGGGGCGGGCTTGCTCGCCGCGTGCCCTGCGGGCACGAGATCAGGAGCGAACACGGTCATAGCGATCGCGACAAGCGGGGTCGCGGTCAGCGCTGTGAGCCGGTGAAGGGATGCCATGTGCGGATCCGTTCCGGTGAGTGGAGGTCGATGCGGCGGTGTGTGTGCCGTTGAGCCGACCCGGACCGGCGACGGGAGTCTTACATGCGCGGGGGCGCATCGGCGGCGAATTCTCCGAACCGTGACGGTTGGCGACCGGCGATACCGGCTTGCGAGGGGGTGCATACTCGGTATATACATACTCAGTAAGTACCCAAGGGAGGTGATCGAGTGTCCGTGAAACACGCACTGCTGGCGCTGCTGGAGAAGCCGCGCTACGGCTACGAGCTGCGCGCCGAGTTCGAGCAGCGCACCGGCGCCAGCTGGCCGCTGAACGTCGGGCAGGTCTATACGACCCTGTCGCGACTCGAGCGTGACGGCCTCGTCGAGGCGGGAGGGACCGACGCGGAGGGACGGTCCCTCTACCAGCTCACCGAGGCCGGCCAGGTCGAGGTGAAGGGGTGGTTCGACACCCCGGTCGAGCGTACGCAGCCGCAGCGCGACGAGCTCGCGATCAAGCTCGCGGTGGCGGTCGCGGTGCCGAGCGTGGACGTCGGCAAGGTCGTCCAGCAGCAACGCAACGCGACGATGCAGGCGCTCCAGGGCTACCGCCGCCAGTCCCGGTCCGGGGCCGGCGACGACCTCGCCGGCGGGCTCGTCCTCGACCGGCTCGTCTTCGCGGCCGAGGCCGAGATCCGCTGGCTCGACCACTGCGAGGCCCGGCTCCGCCGGGCGGCCGCCTCGAGCACCGCGCCCGAGCCGGTGGACGGAGACGCGCGATGAACGCCGCCCTCGCCCACGACCTGCGCCGCCTCAACCGCGATCAGAGCCGCTGGCTCGCCGACGCCCGCGAGCGGCTGAGCCGCCGCACCCATGCCACGCCTGCCAAGGCAGGCACCACCCAGACCAAGGAGTCCTCCGATGAGTGATCCCGTCCTCCGGCTCACCGAGGTGAGCCGCGTCCACGGCACCGGCGCCGCCGAGGTGCACGCCCTGCGTGGCGTCAGCCTGGCTGCGTACGCCGGTGAGTTGGTCGCGATCATGGGGCCGAGCGGCTCCGGGAAGTCGTCGCTGCTGACCATCGCCGGCGGCCTCGACTCGCCGACCTCCGGGTCCGTCACGGTCGACGGCCAGGATCTCGGTGCGGCCGGGGTCAGCGGTCGCGCCAGGCTACGGCGTACGTCGATCGGCTATGTCTTCCAGGACTTCAACCTGATCCCGGCGCTGACCGCCGCCGAGAACGTCGCGCTGCCGCTGGAGCTCGACGGCGCCGGGCGCCGTCCGGCTCGGGACGCGGCACGGACGGCGCTCGAGGAGGTCGGGCTGGACGGCTTCGCCGACC
>NZ_JBHVGB010000159.1:0-15136 GCF_042801335.1 Nocardioides sp. NPDC057577
GTGTGGACTCCCCGGACCTGCCGCTGTGACAGCCGCCGCGGCGGCGCTTCAGGCCTCGGCCGGCGCCGCCGCGAGCCGGGTCGTGAGCCAGGTGTCGAGCACGGCGCAGTTGATGTCCATCTGCGCCCGAGCGACGGTGGCATCGCCGTACGTCAGCCAGTTGACGCCGAACCCGTCGGCGAGAGTGGCCAGGACGTAGGCGACCTCGTCGATGAGCTCGGGCGTGACCGGGTCGCCGGCGGACGCCTCCTGAAGTGCCTTGCGCACAGTGTCGAAGGCCTGGTCGTAGACGGCGATGCCGCGGTCGCCGTGCTGGCGTCGCGCCCAGTTGACGAGCTCGAAGGTCGCGGCGGTGAAGCTCGGCGACTCGAGGTAGCACTCCATCACGCCGCGCAGGATCTGCCGGGCCGCGTCGGGCAGCGTGGTGTGCGGGTCGCTGCCCTCGATGACCTCGCGGTACTTGCCGGCCACGAAGGTGTAGACGTCCGCGAAGAGGTCCTCTTTCGAGTCGTAGCAGTAGTGCAGCATCGCCACGTTGGCCTTGGCCTGCTCGGCGATCCGGCGCGTGGTCGCGCCGTCGATCCCGTGGGCCGCGATCACTTCGACGGCGGCCTCGATGAAGTCGCGACGTCGCTGGGCGACGGGGATCCGTGCCATCTGGCCCTCCGTGGTGTTCGTGCGTCCCAGGAGTTGGGCGCTTGATTTAGTCACGCCGACTCTATCAGTGCCTCCATAGGTAGGTAAAACTTAGTCAGGCAACTTAGTCGTAGGTCTTGATCGTATGACTAACTTCGGCTTAGCGTATGAGCCGGATCACACATCCCCCTCGATCGGAGACGACCCATGGCGCAGATCAACCAGCAGACGGAAGGAGCCCGCCGGCCGTCGGCGGGTGATCGGCCGGGCAGAGGCAGGCTCGTCGGCATCGGTGCACTGATGGTCGTGCTGACCAACGCCGTCATCTTCATCCTTCCGCCGCTCCTGCCGGTGATCCAGGCGCAGTACGGACTCGCCACGGTCGCCGAGACGACGTGGCTCTACACCGCACTGACCCTCGGTGGCGGAGCGGGGTTCATCCTCCTGCCGCGCCTCGCCGACCTGTACGGCGACCGGAACGCGTCCGTCGCCGCGTGCGTCTTCCTCACGGTCGGCGCGGCGGTCCCGGCGGTCGGCGACTCCTACCCGACGCTCCTCGTCGGGTGCACGCTGATGGGCTTCGGGGGAGCGGCGCAGCTGTTGCCGTTGGGCTTCCTGCGGCGCAACCTCGGCGAGTCCGGCATCACCATCGGCGTCGCCGTCCTGGTGATCGCCACCGGCGCCGGCATCGTGGTCGGCATGATCGGCGGCGGCTTCATCGTCGAGAACCTGTCCCTGCGCAGCTTCTTCGTCATCCTCACCGCCGCCTGCGCGGCGACCATCCTCGCGACGTACGTGCTGGTCCCGCACGCCCCGCCGGCCGAGCGTGCCGGCCGGATCGGCGTGGTCGGCACGGTGTGGATGATCGCCTGGGTCGCGGCGATCCTGCTGACCCTGACCCAGGGGCTGGTCTGGGGCAACGCGGCTCTCATCCCGCTGGTGGTCGGCATCGTCGGCGGGATCGCCTGGGCGCGCTCCCAGCGCCGGTCGTCGACGGCTGTCTTCGACATGGCGTTGATGCGTACGCCGCTGGTCACCGCCTCCTGCCTGTGCATCGCGCTGTTCGCCGCGGTGAACTCGGCCTTCCTGCTCCTGCTCAGCACATACGCACAGGTCATTCCCGAGGCGCTGCGTCCGGTCGACGCGTACGGGCTCGGCCTCTCCGCCCTCCAGACCGGCTGGCTGATGGTGCCCTTCGCGGTGACGTTCCTCGTCGGCGGTGCGGTGGTCGATCGTCCCGTAGCCAACGGCCGCGGCGTGCCCGTCTTCATCCTGGGTGCCCTCATCAGCGCGGCCGGCCTGGCCTGGCTGGCGGTGATGCACGACCAGCAGTGGCATTACCTGGTCGGCACCGCGGTCATGGGATTGGGCTGCAGCATCGGGTACGCCGCCGGATTCACGCTGGTCCAGGCCGCCGTCCCCGAGGAGAAGGCCGGCATGGCCGCAGGCGTCGCCGGCACCTTCATGGCGGTCGGCTTCGCGTTCGGCACGGCAATCGTCAGCGCCGACCTCAGCGCCTCCCTGGTCCCGGTATCCGGCTCGTCGCTCGAGGTCGCCGCCGAGGGTCTCTACGCCACCGGCTATTGGATCTCCGGAGCGCTTGCCCTGCTCGTCGTGCTGACCGTGCTGGTCTCGAGCGCCCGCTCGCGCCGGCGTCACGGCGCCATCGGGTCCTAGCCGGAGGCGGCAGGAGCCGGACCCAACAACACCCGACGTATGAAGGAGACAAGACAGACATGAGAGACGACATCTACGCCCTGGCATTCCTGATCGGGGACGTGATCATGATCGCCGGCGGCTACTGGGCCGGCTGGAAGTTCATCACGAAGTACCGCAACTACCTGCTCGGCATCGAGTGGTTCATCATCGCCACGTCCGGCGTGAACTTCCTCATCTGGGCCCTCCGGTTCCCCGACGACAAGGAAGCAGGCGCGGCCAGCCTGCAGTACTCGGTCGCCTTCTTCCTCGATGCCTTCTCACGCTCGATCGGCATCACCCTGTTGCTGGTCGTCGGGTTCTTGGCGGTGACCCACCGCCACAAGTCGAGCAAGGTGGTCGACGTGGCGATCTTCGCGGTAGGCATCGGCGCAGGCCTCTACCTGGGGCAGCCGAAGTTCCAGGACCATGTCGATGGCGCCGGCCACCACATCCTCTATCCGGGTCCGGCGACGATCTATCTCGTCGTGAACCTGCTGACGCTGGTCTTCCTGGTGTACGTCACCAAGCGGCTGTGGAACATCGGTGCGAGGAAGGTCGCCGTCGTCACCCTGCTGGTCAGCCTGGCATCGACCGGCATCGCCCTGGGCTACGACTTCTTCCCGTTCCCGGCCTCCGTCGATCCGCTCGAGGACCGTCCGCTGTTCTATGCGCTGGCCCTCACGGTGTGGGGCCTGCAGCTGTTCACCTACCTGTTCGCCTACCGCGCGCTGCACGAGCACAACGAGCGCACCGACCCGCGGGAGCTGAGCCATGCCCACGTCCACTGACAACGTCGAGTACGCCACCTTCAGCGGCTGGGTCGATCCGCCCACCGACCTGCGCCCTGCCCTGGAGGGCGACCTCGAGTGCCGGGTCGCCGTCATCGGCGGCGGCATCAACGGGATGTCGACCGCGCTGCGGATCGCCGAGCGTGGTCAGGATGTCGTGCTGCTGGAGGCAGAGTTCTGCGGGCACGGCTCCAGCTCGCGCAACGCGGGCCAGCTGGCAGGCGCCCCCGGTGGCGACATCCAGCTGCTCAACCTGCTCTCGCGCAAGAGGATGCCGGGCATGATGCGGCTCGCCGAGCGGGCTGCCCACCATGTCGAGGACTTCATCGCGAAGCACGACATCGACTGCGAGTACGAGGCGACCGGCAACGCGTTCGCCGCGGTCTCGCGTGGGCAGATGGGTCGGGTACGCCGCGTCGCCAAGATCATTACCCGCGCCGGTGGCCGCGTGGAGGTCGGCACGGCTGCGGAGCTGGGGATCCCGAGAGGGTTCGTCGGTGGCATGCGGGAGGTCGTCGGCGGGAGGATGAACCCTGGCAGGTTCAGCCTCGGCATGCGTCAGGTCCTGCTCCGCTCGTCGGCGCGGGTCTTCGAGCAGACCAAGGTCACCGACGTCAGGCGCGAGGACGGTCAGGTCGTGCTGACGACCCCGCAGGGCAGGCTCCGGGCGGACCGGGTGGTGCTGGCCACCAATGCCTTCGCGGGGGAGTGGGACATCACGCCGAAGCACCTCTCCGTGCCCATCTACGTCATCGAGGTGGAGACCGAGCCGATCGACCCTGACCGGCTGGCCGCGCTGGGCTGGACCAGCCGCATGGGTCTCGTGACCCAGCACGCGATCATGGAAAACTACCGGCTGACCCCGCGCAACACCATCGTGTTCGGCGTACGCCGCCTCGAGCGTGGAACGAGCTACCCGCTCCCGGAGAAGGTGCCGGACCCCGGCCTGGTCGAAGAGTTGGCCGGCGCATTCGCCATGCGCTTCCCGTCGCTGGCCGATGTAGCGATCAACCGCGCCTGGGGTGGATGGATCGCGATCACCTCGTCCTGGCTCCCGCTGGCGGGCCAGATCGGCGACCACATCTACTACTCGATCGCCTGCAACGGTCACGGCCTGGCGCAGGCGCCATATGTCGGGACGCTCATCGCCGACGCGATCGTCGACGGCGAGCTGCATGAGGACCTCCAGACGCTCTGGCAGGAGAAGCCGGCGTTCGCGCCCGCGCCGGCCATGACCCGACCGGTGCTGCGCATGGTCTGGATGATCGATCGCCTCAACGACCGGATCAACGGCAGCCGCCGCAACGCGCGCCGCGCCGCGTCAGAGGCCACGCGAAGCTGAGCCGAGCTTGTCGGTTCAGATGGGGCTTGGGTCGTCGACGAGCCCGCGCGGGCCTGCGGACTCCCCGGGTGGTGCCGGCTTGAGCCGTCGACAGATCCGCGTCCTCTCGCCGACGCAGTCACACAATTGGTCACGGTTTTGAAGGCATCAACCCACACCAGAGCGCGTGCCCTGGCAACGTCGTGAGACGAATGGGACGATCGCAAAGGTCGACGAGTCGGCATATCGGTCAACGGTTTGCGCAGGTCATGACGTAAATCATCAGAAGAGGACATCGTGCCGCGCCCATGAGTGGCGACGGTGCGGAGGTCAGGCCCGAAGAGTCCGAGCAGGCAGCGGAGGGTCGTTTGTTCGAGTCCAACCGGGGGAGCAAGAAACTCCGCCTGACCTGCAGATACAGGTCAGGCGGAGTTCTTTTTCAGGTGCCGTCCTGGAGTCACGGTGTCCGCTCGGCTGACGTGGGTGTCGCCGAGGTCGGCAGGGTGTGCGTGTGGGCGGCGGCCGCGGCGCCCGAGTCGGCCATGGTGCCCTGGGCGACCCGGTGACGCCCCATGACCACGGCCATCACGACGCCCGCGAGGCTGAACACGGCCATCACCCAGGCCGCGGCGGAGAGGCCGGAGGACAGGGCATCGACCGTGGACGCGCCCTCAGCGGTCTGGGTGGCGATGACGTTGCCGTAGATCGTCGCGGCGAGGGCCGTGGCCACGGCCGCGCCGACGTAGCGTGCCATGTTGGAGACACCCGAGGCTGCCCCGACCTGGGCCGCCGAGACGCAAGCCGTCGAGGCCGACGTCGCGGGACCGTTGGACAGGCCCATCCCGATCGCAGCCGCGACCAGCGGCAGCACGAATGCGCCGTACCCCCACGAGCCCTCGACGAAGCCGATCCACGCGAAGCCGATCGCCGTGATCGCAAACCCGGCTCCGACCACCGGACGACCGCCGAACTTCGCCGCGACCCGTGGCACCAGGGGAGCGACCGCGACGAGGCCGGCGGTGGCAGGGAGTGTCGCCAGGCCGGCTTGCAGCGAGCTGAGCCCGAGCGTGCTCGGGTCCTGGAAGTAGAGGCTCACCAGGTACATCAGCGCGTTGATGGTGCCGGCGCCGATGAGGATGGCGATCGTGGACGCGACCAGGATCCTGTTGCGAAGCAGGGACAGGTCGAGCATGGGGACGGCGACCCGCTTCTCCACCGCGACGAAGGCGATTCCCGACACCACGGACACGGCCAGGCACCCGAGCGTGGCCAACGATGTCCACCCCCAGTCGCTGCCCTCGCTGAGCGCCAGGATGATCGGGGTGAGGGTGGCCGCGACCAGCAGGCTGCCGCCGACGTCGATCGAACGTGGCCGGTCCTCGTCGCGGGACTCGGTCACCAGGCGGGCAGTCATCGCCATGCACACCACCGCGACGCCGGCGTCGAGCCAGAACAGTCCTTGCCAGCTCGTCAGATCGACCAGGACACCACCGAGCAGCGGCCCTACCGCAGCACCCACGCCTGCCGCCGCGCCCCAGAGCGAGACCGCCCGCAGCTTGCCTTCTTCGGGTGTGCCGACCGTGAGCAGGCTGAGGCCACAGGCCAGGATCGTCGCGCCGGATGCGCCCTGGATGCACCGCCCGGCGATGACGGCTCCACCGGAGTTCGAGAGGGCGATCAGCACGCACGACGCGATGAACAGCAGCAGGCCGAGCTGGAAGATGCGCTTCCTGCCGAACACGTCGCCCAACGAGCCGGAGGTCACGATGGTCGCGGCACCGACCAGCGAGTATCCCGTGACGGCCCACTGCAACGTGGTGACGTCCATGCCGGTGTCTGCGCTGATGGCGGGGAGCAGGATGCTCACCGCTGACGTGTTGGCGTTGACCACCAGGGTCGAGAGACAGGTGACGAGAAGGACACCACCTGCTCGGGTTGCCACCTCGGTGCTGCTCATCGGAACCCCTCACCTTCGTCAGGACGACCGCGGGACGTCATGCGTCAACCACAGGCACCACGGTGACTGCCTCGGTGGGCCGTGTCCTCCCCCCGTACGGATGATCCCGACATGCGCTGAAGCGGGCGCGGCTTCAGTGCATCGTCGGGCCGGTCGCGGGTTACCGGTCGAGTCATGAGTGGAGACCAGCTTCAGCCGGAGGACACGCTCGATGACCGTGGCGTCGACGACGTCCTGGACGAAGGCTATTCGCCGCCCGAGCGGCCGCGAGGTGTGACCGCAAAGGGGGTGACGCCTCGAGAGGAGATCGAGGGAGAGACCATCGATGAACGCCGTGCTCAGGAGGAGCCGGAGGTCTGGGAGGAGGCCGAGGCGGAGGCTGACGCCGACATCCTGGACGGGCCGGTGACCGGCGAAGTGGGGGAGGCCCGTTCGGGTCGGCTCATCAGCCCCGACGAAGGCGTGCGCGAGGACGATGAGGGCAAGCTCATCGGGTACGACGAAGGTATCGACGGTGCCGGCGCCTCGGCAGAGGAAGCGGCCGTGCACATCGTCGACGAGCCCCCTGGCTGAGACTGCGGTCGCGCCCTCAGGGGTACCGGTGGGCCGGATTCCTACCAGTGCAGAGGAGAACCGCCATGTCCGAAGATGTGACCGACCTGATCATGCAGGACCACCGCGAGGTGGAGAGCCTGTTCGAGAAGCTCGAGCGAGAACCCGACGTACGAGCCGGGCTGACCCCGATCCTGGTGACTCTCCTGGCCGCCCACAGCCGCGCCGAGGAGGCCGAGGTCTACCCGGTCGCCCGGGACGAGGCGGGTGAGGCCGAGGACGTCGCGCACAGTCAGGAGGAGCACCTGCTGGCAGACCGCCTCCTCGCCGAGCTCAGCGAGTGCGACCCCTACTCGACGGCGTACGCCGACAAGCTGCACGAGGTCGTCGAGGCGGTCAGCCACCATGTCGAGGAAGAGGAGAGCAGCGTCCTGCCGGGCATTCGCGACCGTCTCGACGACGCCCGCCGTGCCGAGCTGGGCAAGGCGTTCCTGAAGACCCGGCAGGAGCACCTCGGCGAGATGCCCCAGGACATCACCCGCGATGAGATGCGCCGCCAGGCCGCCAACGCGGATATCCCCGTCGGCGACAAGGACAAGCAGGCCCTACGGCGCGAGCTGGATCAGCACGCCGACAGCTGAGCCGCGGCGACAGAGGCGGTTTTATCGGTGATCAGCGAGGCGCGACCATCAGTGGTTGCGTGACGACGGCGAACCTGCCGTGCTCGTCGGCCATGTCGCCCTGTGCCAGGCCGATCCCGTCCGGGCCGATGGTGCTGTGGGCGTCGAGCAGCATCCACTCGCTCACCGGCGGGCGCTCGACGGTGACGGTCACGGTCGGCGGGATGAAGTACCACGAGCTCATCGGCAGGGAGCCGGACAGGCCGTTGGTGGAGTCGGCCAGGACGAGAAGACGCTGCACCGGAGAGGTCTGCTCGCCGGCGACCAGCGGGACCCGCAGGCGAGCCCAGACCGTCGCCGGGCCTGGCTCGTAGCCCCCGCTGACGAACCGCCAGTCGAGGGCGCGGCCGTAGCCCCAGTCCGGGCTGACTCCCTCGAAGAAGCGCTCGGAAGAGGCCGGCGGGATGGCGGGGATCTTCTCCGTCGGACGCCAGTGCTCGCGGGTCGACCCCGGCGTGGCGCGGATCAGCCAGGCGCTCGCCTTGACGGCCAGCTGGTCACCGGCCCACAACGAGGCCTCGACGAGCTCGACGCGACGACCCGGCCGAACCACGTGTGCCTCGACGCGCATGGTGCCCTGCGGGATGCCGCCGAGCATGTCGGCGGTGAACCGGGCGATGGACAGGGCCGGGTCGGAGCGTACCGACTCGATCGCCCGGGCCAGCAGGGCAGCGGGAGGGCCGCCGTGCTGCAGCGAGTGGTCCCAGGGGCTGGCCGTCGCCGGGGTCGGCTCGAAGACGCCGTCGTTGCCGGTCGGTAGGTAGAAGGCCTCGAATTCGTGCGTCATCAGCGGCTCAGCTGGGGGTAGAGGGCCTCGATCGGCTGAGCGAGACCGGCCTTGACGTCGGCGCTCACCTGGTCGGCGAGGATCTCGTACGCGTCGGCCTCGAGGCCGTCGTAGGCACTGCGGACGACATCGGCCGGGTCGTTCTTCGGGTCGGTGATAGCCGCCGTCATCGGGGTGTCGGTGTATCCCAGGTGCAGCGACGCGACGTGGATGCCGTCGCCCGCCAGCGCGAGGCGCTGGGTGTTGGTCGCCGACCACAGCGCGGCCTTGGTGGCGCTGTAGCCATCCCCGATGCCGTACCAGCTCAGGACCGACAGCACGTTGAGCACGACTCCGCCGCCGGCGCGCAGCGAGGGCAGGAAGGTGTTGGTGACGTCGAGGGCTCCCCAGAAGTTCGTCTCGAAGAGGTCGCGAGCGGCGCTCAGGTCACCCGTCACGCTGGCGCCGTTGGAGCCGCCGGCGTTGTTGATGACGATCGTGACGTCTCCGGCCGAGGCGGCCGCCTGGGCGACCGAGTCGTGGTCGGTCACGTCGAGCCTCAGCGGCACGATGCGGGGATCGCTCCACTCGCGGGGAGTGCGGGCCGCGGCGTACACCTTGGCGGCGCCGCGCTCCAGCGCCTGGCTGACGAAGTGGGTGCCGAGGCCGCCGTTCGCTCCGGTCACCAGGACGACCGCGTTCGCGAGAGTGGGCATGTGGTTCTCCTGTCTCGAGGGCGGGGGCTCCGCTCCGTCTGAGTTGGTTTTTCCAACGTACTCGGGTTGGTTTGGTTTTCCAACTCGATTAGGATCGAACCCATGATGACGCAGGTACGTGAGTGCTCGGTCGCGCGGACGCTCGAGCTCGTCGGCTCCAAATGGACCCTGCTCGTCGTTCGTGAGCTGTTTCTCGGAAGTCGCCGGTTCGAGGAGATCGTCCGGTTCACGGGCGGACCGCGCGACATCCTCACCGATCGCCTGCGCAGGCTCGAGGCGCACGGACTGGTGACTCGGGTCCAGTACGAGCAGCGCCCGCCGAGGTTCGAATACCACCTGACCGACCTCGGGCGGTCGCTCGCGCCGATCATCGCCACGATGCGCGAGTTCGGCGACCGCTACCTGGCCGGCGAGGACGGCCCGCCGGTCAGGTTCGACCATTCCTGCGGCGAGGAGTTTCACCCCGTGCTGGCTTGCAAGGCCTGCGGCGAGGTCGTACGTCGCGGCGAGGTCGAGATCGCAGACGCCGCGAGCTGACCGGGGCGAGTGCCGGTCGGCACGAAACATCATGTGACACTTGTCACTCGTCATATGTCTTACTACTCTGACTGAACACGCATGTTAGCGCTCACAAAGGAGCAGGCATGAACAGTC
Organism: Nocardioides sp. NPDC057577; assembly: GCF_042801335.1. Taxonomy (NCBI): domain Bacteria; kingdom Bacillati; phylum Actinomycetota; class Actinomycetes; order Propionibacteriales; family Nocardioidaceae; genus Nocardioides; species Nocardioides sp. NPDC057577. The sequence continues at coordinate 9,769 of NZ_JBHVGB010000159.1, forward strand.
ACAGTGATGTGAAACGAGCAGTCGGCACTAGGCGGCTCGCCCTTGCCGCCGGCGTCGCGAGCGTCGTCGCGGCATCGGTGGCCGCAGGGTCGGGTGCGGCGGCAGTGGATGCGGTGGACAGCGTTCCGGCCGCCGCTTCTGCCGACCAGAGCGCCCGTTCGCCATGCCCGGCTACACCGAGCGGGACGACAACGGCGCACTGTATGTCGGGGAAGGGGAGAGCAGGTTCGCCCTGCGGGTGAACCTGCTGACGTCGGGCAAACGGCTGATCCGGGAGAATCAGGGTCTGCTGGCGCACGTCGCGGATGTCGGTCCTGTGACCACCGACGGCTCGTACTACGAGGTGCGGATCAGCAGCGATGACCGGACGATCACGCCGGAACGGCTCGGCGCGCTGCGCGAGATCCTCGCCAACCCCGATGCCTGGTCGCCGGACCAGGTGTGGGAGGCCCGGGACCTCCTGCCTGGCCTCGAGGCGAAGTACGAGCAGGTCCGCCGGGACGAGCAGACGATCGTCATCAGGTTCGCGCGCACGGCACCCGACACCTTGGTGGGCTCGGTCACCGCGCTCGAGGACGACACGACCGTGTTCCTCGAGACGGCACCCCCGTGGGGCGAGCCGAGCAGCTACCACGTCACCGGCGACGGCATCCGCGCCTCGAGTCCGGGCCTCGACGACCCCGATCTGACCGGGCACTTCGCACTGACACCCACGCAGCGTCCCGACGACGGTGGGGCGTACGCCTCGATGGACGATCTGGTCGCCGCGATGGAGGGCGAGCCGGCAGAGCCGGGCGAGGCCGCCGCGGCGCTGCGTTACTCGCTCGACGCGGACGAGACGATCACCTTCACGACGTCGGTCTCGGGCGCCCCGCGGGCAACGGCCGCCGTCCCCCGTGGCGAGATCCTCGCGGCGCTCGACCGCGCCGAGGCCCGCGCCGACCACGGCACGCTCAGCGGCAGCGGGCCTGCCGGCCGGTCCGCGACGGCGATGCGTAGCGCCATCGCGCTCAACGCCAACTATGACGAGACGCACCGCAACAGGTTCCTGGTGTGGGGCTGGGGACGCGGTGGTGCGGAGAACGACAACATCTTCACCGGCTGGGACTCCGCGTGGGACGCGATCATCGCGCTCATCGTCGACCCCGAGCTGGCCCGGCAGCACGAGAAGGACATCTTCGACGCCGGCGGCCCGCGCTACGACCAGCTCCATTCCGGACCGATGCACGCCTACGCCGTCAAGCGGATCTACGCAGCGACCGGTGACCGTGAGCTCGTGGAGCAGGCCTACCCCGAGCTGGCCGACTTCATCGCCAGGCTGCCCGAGTGGGACGTCGACGGCGACGGCCTTCTGGAGGCCCCGTACGACCCGGACCCGAGCAAGGTCGGCAACCACCTGGGCCTGGACGACCTGCCGCTCTACGCGGCCGCCGACCGGGTGCCGAAGGACGGCGGCAGCGGTGACGAGCGGGACAACACCGACCTCACCGACGTGGCGCTGACCTCGTACTACGCCCTCATGGCGCAGTCGATGGCCGAACTGGCCGACGCCCTGGGCCGCCACGACGACGCGCGCCGCTACCAAGCCTTGTTCGACAAGGTGAGGAAGACCGCCAACAAGACCCTGTGGAACCAGGAACAGGGCATGTACCTCGACCGGCACCTCGACGGCCGCTGGGGCCAGGTCATCACGCCGACGATCTTCTACCCGCTCTTCGGGGGACTGGCGACCGACGGGAGGGCGGAGCGGACCGTGCGGGAGAATCTGCTCGACCCCGAGAAGTTCTGGGGCGAGTACGCCGTGCCGAGCATCAGCCGGAGCGCACCGGAGTATTGCGCGAACGGGCTGGACCGACCGAACGCCTCGACCGGCTACCGCTACTACATCGGCTGGGGCCAGGAGAACTCCTGCGAGCAGTGGCGTGGAGCCGTGTGGCCGCCCATGAACGCCACGGTCTATGACGGCCTCAAGCGGTACGGCCTCGACGAGGCGGCCGGTGAGCTCGCCCAGAAGAGCACCACGATGTGGCTGGACAGCTGGGACGAGGACAGCTGGTTCCCCGAGTACTTCGACCCGGAGCCGGGCCAGGCCATCAGCTCGGCCGCCGTGGACAGCGCCTGGCGCTACTACACCTGGTCGAGCGTGATGCCGCTGATGGCGGTGCACGAGCTGGTGGCCGAGGACGCGTGGGGCCGGCCCGGGGCGGTCACGTTCGGATCGCACGCCCTCGAGGGCCGCAACACGGTCGACGACGTGCGGGTGGCCGGGCATTCGTACGCCGCGACGGTGAGCCCGGCGCGCACCGAGCTGCGACAGGACGGCCGCAAGGTCTTCCAGGCCGTCGGCGGGCGGGTCGTGGTGCGCGACTTCGTGCCCTCCGCGCGGCGCGCCTGCTTCGAGGTGAACGCGGACGCCTCGACAAGCCTGCAGGTGTTCGGGGGCGGCGGCGCCCCGCGCAGAACCACCGTGGGCGCAGGCCGTACCGAGGTGTGCCTCTAGCCAGGTCTCGCCCGCGAACGATCCACGACCAGCCCATCCCCGAAAGCACTCAGATGCAAGGAGCAACCACGATGCGAGTCACCCATGCCCCGGAGCCCTCCGGGCCACCAGAACGAAGGCAGAACCATCGACGCCGACTCCCGATGGCGTCGGTCATGGCTGCGGCGCTCCTGGCCGGGGCCGCCCTGGTCGGTGGGACCGCGGCGGCCGCCCCGGTCGCCGCCCCGGTCGCCGCCACGCCGAGCTCGGCCGAGCCCGTCACCATCACCGTCGACGGCGAGAGCGCGGGACGTACCTATGACGGCGTCGGGGCGACCTCCGGCGGCGGGGCGACATCCCGGCTGCTGCTCGACTACCCGCGCGAAGAACGTGCCGAGATCCTCGACTACCTCTTCAAGCCCGGCTACGGCGCCTCGCTGGAGATGCTCAAGGTCGAGATCGGCGGCGACACCAACACGACCGACGGCTCCGAGTCGAGCCATGAGCACGTGCGCGGTGAGGTCAGCTGTCACGCCGGCTACTCGTGGTGGCTCATGCGCGAGGCGGTCAAGCGCAACCCGAAGATCAAGCTGGGCGGCCTCGCCTGGGGCGCCCCGGGCTGGCTCGGCGACGGCGAGTACTACTCGCAGGACACGATCGACTACTTCATCGACTGGCTCGACTGCGCCCGTGAGCACGACCTGAGGATCGACAACGTCGGCGTACGCAACGAGCGCGAGTACGAGGTCCAGTGGATCAAGGACTACCGCGCCGCCCTCGACGCGGCCGGCTACGCGGACGTGCGGATCATCGCCTCCGACGAGGCTGCACGCAAGGGCGAGTGGCCGATCGCCGTCGACATGACCGACGACCCCGAGCTCTTCGACGCGGTCGGCCTGCTCGGCAACCACTACTCGCGCGGTCCCAGCTCGGCGACCGCCCAGGCGTTGGGCAAGCCACTGTGGATCTCCGAGGATGGACCCTGGTCGGCCGAGTGGGGCGCGGGCGGATCGTCCGCCTCGGTCCCGTCGCTGATCAACCACGCCTACATCGACGGTCGCATCACCGGAGTCAACTTCTGGAACCTGATCACGTCCTACTACGACGGTCTGAGCATCTCCGACGCCGGCCTGATGCGGGCGAACACCCCGTGGTCGGGCGCCTACCAGGTGCAGTCGGCGATCTGGGCGGTCGCGCAGACGACGAGGTTCGCCGAGCCCGGCTGGCAGTACCTCGACACCTCCTCGGGCTACCTCGACGCAGCCGACACGGCACAGGGCAGCTTCGTCACGCGCAAGGCACCGTCGGGCGGAGACTGGAGCACCGTGATCGAGACCATCGGTGCTGCCGCGCCCCGCACGGTCACGCTCTCGGTCGAGGGCGGACTGAAGGCGCGTGACCTGCACGTCTGGCGGTCGACGGCCGAGGACCGGCTGGCCCGCCAGCCCGACCTGCGCAGGAACCAGGACGGCACGTACGCCGTGACCGTGCCGCCGAACGCGGTCGTCACCGTCACGACCACGACGGCCAAGGGCTTCGGCACCGCCGAGGGACGGCACGAGTCCGCCTTCCCGTTCCCGTACCGCAACACCCTCACGGATGGCGGAGCGAGCGGTCAGACGCCCTACTTCTCCCAGATGGAGGGCGCCTACGAGGAGCGGCCGTGCCAGGGCGGCCGCACGGGAACGTGCCTGACCCAGGTCTCCCCACAGCCCGCGATCTCCTGGGCCGCCTGGAAGCAGCCGGCCGGGATCGTCGGCGACCTGAACTGGTCCGACTACACCGCCTCGGTCGAGGCGTACGTGCCCGAAGGAGGTACGGCCCAGGTGCTCGGCCGCGTCTCGAACGACGCGATGGCGCCGGTGCCGAACGGCTACGGGCTGAGCCTGGACGCCGATGGGACCTGGTCGCTGGGTCGTGGCGTACCTGGTGGGAAGTCGTGGTTGGAGCTGACCAGCGGCTCGACCGGTGCCACCGGCGCGGGCTGGCACGACCTCGAGCTGTCGTTCGCCGACGAGGTGATCACCGCGTCGATCGACGGCACCCAGGTCGGCGAGGTCACCGACGACACCTGGACCTCCGGCATGGTCGGGCTCTCGGGCGACTACTCCGCGGTGCAGTTCGCCGACCTCGCGGTTGCCCCGCTGCAGCCGGTCCGGACGATCGACGTCAGCCGCCACCGCGGCTCCTTCGAGCTCGAGTTCGACGGGACCCAGGCAACGCTCGCCGGGCTGTCCGGTGCCCGTCGCGGGAGCGCGAAGGTCTCGATCGACGGCAACGAGCCCGTGGTGCTGCCCTACGGCGGCATCCGTGAGGTCGAGTGGCGGAGCCCGGTGCTGGTGGACGGCGCGCACACCCTTCGCTTCGAGGTCCCCTCCGGCCCTCGAAGCGTGGGTGGCGGGGTCTCGGTCGACCGTGTCGAGGTGGTTCCCGGGAACGGCGGACCGAGCTCGGTGGACGACCAGAGCGAGGGCACCGGCCAGGGCCGCCTCGACTATCAGGGCGAGGGCTGGTTGAGCTGCCCCGGCTGCATCAACCGGACCGGCCTCTACCACTCCTCGGTGACCTCGACGACGGTCGCAGGCGACTCGGTCGACTTCAGGTTCACCGGCTCGTCGGTCGAGGTGTACGGGCTGCGAGCCTCCAACCAGGGCATCGCCACCGTGCTCATCGACGGGGTCGAGGTCGGCACCGCCGACTTCTACGGCCGCACCCGCATCGGCAACCAGCTGATCTGGTCCAGTCCCGTCCTCGGAGCCGGTGAACACACGCTGACCCTCGTGGCGACAGGCAAGGGCAACGACTCGGACTCGGGTCGGGGGATCAGCATCGACCGGATGCTCGTGCATCCCTAGGTGGGTGGGTCCGGCCTGGTGAACGATTCACCAG
>NZ_JBHVGB010000160.1:0-15134 GCF_042801335.1 Nocardioides sp. NPDC057577
CCGAGTTACCTCGGTGAGCCGTCGGACGTGCTGGGCCAGGATCAGGCCTTCTTGGCGGCCGTCTTCTTGGCGGGAGCCTTCTTGGCGGGGGCCGGCTTCTCGGCCGGAGCGGCCTCGGCCTTGGGAGCCTCAGCCTTAGGGGCCTCGGTCTTGGGAGCCTCGACCGGGGCCTCATCGGTCTCGGCCTTCTTGAACTTCGCGACGAAGGTCTCACCGCGGGTGGCGAGCTTGTCGTAGGTGCCGGTGGCGGAGTCGGTGGTCTCGTCGAGCTTGGCCTTGACGGTGGTCTTCAGCTTCTCGGGCAGGACGGCGTACTGCTCCTTGGCCAGGGCCGGGAGGGTCTTCGGGTCGAAGCCGGTCACCGTGGTCTTGGCAGCGGTCGCCTTCTCGGTCGCCTGGGTGCGGTAGGCGGTGGCCTTCTCGGTCGCCTTGGAGCGGGCGTCGGTCAGCTTGGTGGTCGCCTCGGAGCGGTAGTCGTCGACCTTCTTCTGCAGGTCGGTGGCGTAGCTCTTGACGGTCTCGTAGGCGAGGTCGGCGACGCCGGCGACGGCGTTGAGGGGCTTGGTGGTCTCAATCTTGGGCAGCGTGGGCATCTGGGTTCTCCTCGTGATGGGGTTCAGCGGTTTCATCGGCGGCCGGCGCATCGTCGGTGACACGACTGTTGAGAGCAAGGAACGAGTGATAGACGTCGAGCAGCGAGTGCTTCTGCCGCTCGGTCAGGTTCGGGTCGGCGAGCACCGCGAGCTCCACGGACCCCCCGACGTTGGAGTCGGGGCTGAGGATCCCGGCACGGACGTAGACCTGCTCCGCCGAGATCCGCAGCGCCTTGGCGATCTGCTGGAGGACCTCAGCCGATGGCTTGCGCAGACCGCGCTCGATCTGGCTGAGGTAGGGGTTGGACACACCTGCCTGGTCGGCGAGCTGACGCAGAGACATCTCAGCCGAGATCCTCTGTTCCTTCAGATACTCGCCGAGCGTGCCTACCGCACTCGTGACCTTGCTCTTGACCATGACTCCAGTGTGCTAACAATTGCTAGCAATCACAAGTCCTGAGCAACCGAAGTGACACACATCACCCACTAGTTGCTTCGTCAACCGGCGGAAACATGCGTGAAACCTGGATCGCACCCTCGCTAGCCGACCGCTAGCAACTCACAGGAGCGCACGGACCTCGCCCACCCGGACCCCGCCGCCGAGGATCGGCGCGTCCCCGGTCGCCCGCAAGGCGTCGGCGTCGACCCCGTCGAGGTCACCGACCCCGTCCCGCAGGAGCGCGGCGGCCATCACCGCCGCTCGCGCCCGGTCACCGCCGTCGTCGGCCTTCAGCGCCCACGCACGGCCGTCCGGAAGCGCGACGGCGTAGACCGCCTCGGCGCCCAGCTTGCCGATCAGGCCCGGTACGGCCCGGTGCAGCGCGACCTCGTCGCGCGTCGTGCCCGAGACGTACTCGGGGTGGGACCGGATCGCCTCGGCGACCCGCGCGGCCGGACCGTCGACCGCCGAGCCGATCGTCGAGAACGCCCGTGCCAGCCCGGTCAGCGACGCGGACAGGGCAGGTGCCCCGCAGCCGTCGACGGTGGCGTACGCGGTCTCGCCGGTGCACGCCTCGAGCACCTCGGAGATCCCCTCCTGGAGCGGGTGCTTCGGGTCCAGATAGCCCTCCAGCGGCCAGCCGGCCGCGACGCAGGTGGCGAGCATCGCGGCGTGCTTTCCGGAGCAGTTCATCGCCAGCCGGGTCTTCGGCTCGCCGCGACGGAGCGCCTCCTCCCGCGCCTCGACCCCGAACGGATAGTCCTTGATGTTGCCGAGCGCGGACTCGTCGAGGCCGACGGTGGCGAGGATGCGGCGTACGCCTTCCTGGTGGAACGCCTCGCCCGAGTGAGAGGCGCAGGCGAGGGCGAGCAGGTCGGGCGACAGGTCGAGGCCGAGGATCACCATCGCGAGGGCCTGGACCGGCTTGTTCGAGGAGCGCGGCAGGATCGGCGACTCGACGTCGCCGAGCGACCAGGCCACGGTGCCGTCGGCCGCCAGGGAGACGGCGGACCCGTAATGGTGTCCCTCGACGAAGTCGGAGCGGATGATCTCGGCGAACGGCACGGGTGCTGGCATGGGGGCGACACTATGTGAGAGTTGCCCCGTGTTCGCCGACCTCCTCACCCAAGACGCGTTCAGCGTGCTCGTGGTCAGCTTCGGCATCGGCATCGTCGTCGGGCTGACCGGCATGGGCGGTGGCGCACTGATGACACCGGCCCTGATCTTCCTCGGGGTGCCGCCGACGACCGCGGTCGCCAACGACCTCGTCGCCGCCTCGGTCAACAAGTCGGTCGGCGCCGCGGTGCACTGGCGCCACGGCTCGCCCAACATCCGGCTGGCGGCCTACCTGATCATCGGCTCGGTGCCGTGCGCCTTCCTGGGCACCTTCGTCCACAAGCTGGCGCCCGGCGACACCGACCACTTCCTCAAGCTGATCCTCGGCGGTGCGCTGCTCTTCGCCGCAGCCTCCTACATGTTCCGGATGTACCTGCAGCTGCGACAGGTCGCCGCCGGCAACGAGGCTCCCGACGAAGACCCCCGCCTGAAGCCGCTCCTCACCATCGTCATCGGCGCGCTCGGCGGCCTCCTGGTCGGCATCACGTCGGTCGGCTCCGGCTCGGTCATCATGATCGCGCTGCTGCTGGTCTACCCGACCCTCTCCGCGGTCAAGCTGGTCGGCACCGACCTGCTCCAGGCGGTGCCGCTCGTGCTGGCCGCCGCGATCGGCCAGGTGCTCAACCACGGCGTCGAATGGGCGGTGCTGATCCCGCTCATCCTCGGTGGCACCCCCGGCACCTTCCTCGGCTCCCGGATGGCCCGCTGGGTCTCCCAGTCGGTCATCCGGCGCGGCATCGTCATCATGCTGACGCTCTCGGGCGCCAAGATGCTCGGCGCCGACGCCACCTTCCTGCTGCTCCTCGGCGGCGCGATGCTGCTCCTCGGCCCGCTCGCATGGGGCTTCATCCGCCAGTCGCGGGGCCTGGACGCGTTCGACAACAACGCCGCCGCCTGGCGTATCCCCGAGCGCTCCGAGAAGCAGCCCGCCGACTCAGCGCAAGACTGACGACCTATTTCGCCGAGTCGGCTCGTCATAACGAGCCGACTCGGCGGAGATCTTGGTCAGGACGAGCCGACTCGGCCGCTTCTCAGGCCTTCAGGTAGCGGCGCAGGGCGTCGAGGTGGTCCTCGGGCTCGAACCCGGTGGCGGCCAGCTTGTCGAGGGACATCACCGAGTTGAGCGGTCGCGGCGCGACGCCCTCCTTGCCCGCGAAGTAGGCCTCGGTCGAGGTGGCACCCACGTCGGCCCGGTCACGCCCCGACAGCGAGAACACCTCGGCGGCGACGTCCCGCCACGAGCACGGCTCCCCCGCGTTGGTGCAGTTGTAGACCCCGTACGCAGCCCCGGACCGCAGCAGGTGAGCGGTGGCCGCGGCGAGCGTGTCGGTGAAGGTGAGCCGGCCGATCTGGTCGTCGACCACGGTGGGCGAGACGCCCTTCTCGGCGAGAGCCGCCATGGTGCGTACGAAGTTCTTGCCGTCACCGACGACCCAGGAGGTGCGCAGGATGTAGTGCCGAGCCGTGCCCGCGACCGCGATGTCACCGGCGGCCTTGGACTGGGCGTAGACGCCGAGGGGCGAGACCGGCTCGTCCTCGGTGTGCTCGGTGGCGGTGCCGTCGAAGACGTACTCGGTGGAGTAGTGCACCAGGGTCAGCCTGTGCTCGGCCGCGACCCGGGCGAGCAGAGCCGGGGCGGTCGCGTTGGCGGCCCAGGCGGTGCGCCGGCCGTCGGCGGTCTCGGCGACGTCGACCGCGGTGTAGGCGGCGGCGTTGAGGACGATCTGGTAGTCGGACCACGGCCAGGCCGCGACCGCCTTCTCGTCGGAGATGTCGAGTTCGTCGAGGTCGACCGCGTCCGCGTCGGGGAAGACCGACACGAGCGCCCGGCCGAGCTGGCCGTTGGATCCGATGATGAGCGTCTTCTTCGGCTTCATCGGGGCGACCTCGGCCAGGCGCGGGTTGGCGAGGTCCTTCGCGGAGATCTCTGCGGACTCCAGCGGGATCGGCCACGGGATCGCAGACGTCTCGTCACCCAGGTGAAGCGCCGGGTAGGCGAACCCGGGGCGCCAGTGGTCGTTGACCAGGTAGGAGTAGACGGTGCGGTCCTCCAGCGCCTGGTAGGAGTTGCCCACTCCGCGCGGCACGAAGACCGCGGTCTCCGGGCCGATCTCGACGGAGAAGGTCGCGCCGAACGAGGCCCCTTCGCGCAGATCCACCCAGGCCGCGAAGACTCGGCCGGCGGCGACGGAGACGAACTTGTCCCACGGCTCGGCGTGGATGCCTCGGGTCGCGCCACGGGAGGCGTTGAAGGACATGTTGTTCTGCACCGGCCCGAAGTCGGGGAGCCCCAGCCCCACCATCTTCTCCCGCTGCCAGTTCTCCTTGAACCAGCCGCGGGCATCGCCGTGCACGGGCAGGTGGGCTACCAGCAGCCCCGGGATCGGCGTCTCCTCGACGCGCAGCTCAGCCACCGAGATCACTGCCCCTTCGCGGCGTACTTGGCTTCGGTCTCGTGCTTCAGCGGTGACCACCAGGCTTCGTTCTCCTGGTACCAGGCGATCGTCGCGGCCAGGCCCTTGTCGAAGTCCTGGTACTTCGGCTCCCAGCCGAGCTCGCTGCGCAGCTTGCCGGACTCGATGGCGTAGCGACGGTCGTGGCCGGCACGGTCGGTGACCCACTCGATGTCGTCCTCGGGCTTGCCGAAGTGGCGCAGGATCGCGCGAACGACGTCGACGTTGGACTTCTCGCCGTCGGCACCGATCAGGTAGGTCTCCCCGATCCGGCCCTTCTCCAGGATCGTCCAGACCGCCGAGGAGTGGTCGTCGGTGTGGATCCAGTCGCGGACGTTGAGCCCATCACCGTAGACGCGCGGCCGGCGCCCCTCGATCACCTCGGTGATCTGGCGCGGGATGAACTTCTCGACGTGCTGCCAGGGACCGTAGTTGTTGGAGCAGTTGGAGATCGTCGCGCGCACGCCGAAGGAGCGCACCCAGGCCCGGACGAGGTGATCGGAGCCGGCCTTGGTGGCCGAGTAGGGCGAGGACGGCTGGTAGGGGGTGTCCTCGGTGAAGCGCTTGGGGTCGTCCAGGTCGAGGTCGCCGTAGACCTCGTCGGTGGAGACGTGGTGAAAACGTACGTCGTGCTTCCGGACCGCCTCGAGCAGCACGAAGGTGCCGACGATGTTGGTCTGGACGAACGGCGCCGGGTCCGAGAGAGAGTTGTCGTTGTGCGACTCGGCCGCGTAGTGCACCACGGCGTCCGACTCCGCCACCAGCGGCTCGACGACCGCGGCGTCCGCGATGTCGCCGACCACGAGCTTCACCCGGTCCTCCGGGAGCCCCACCAGCGATGCCTCCGAGGAGGCATAGGTCAGCTTGTCGAGCACCGTCACGTACGCATCGGTGTTGGCCACGAGGTGGTGCACGAAGTTGGAGCCGATGAACCCGGCCCCGCCCGTCACAAGAATCCGTCTCACCGGTTCATCGTAGGCAGAATTAATCCCCCGGTGGTCGCCTCGCCCCGGTGGGTTCCCTAGAACGTGGGGTGAACATCCGTAGGATCAACTGACCATGAAGGGGATCATCCTGGCCGGGGGCACCGGCTCACGTCTGCACCCGATCACTCTCGCGATCAGCAAGCAGCTGATGCCGATCTACGACAAGCCGATGATCTACTACCCGCTGACCACGCTGATGCTGGCCGGCATCCGCGACATCCTGGTGATCACGACGCCTCATGAGGCCTCCGGCTTCCACCGGCTCCTCGGCGACGGCAGCCATCTCGGCGTCAACATCAGCTATGCCGAGCAGCCCTCCCCCGACGGCCTCGCCCAGGCGTTCACGATCGGTGCAGACGTCGGCTTCCTCGACGAGTCCGAGGACGGTGTCGGCCTCGTCCTGGGCGACAACATCTTCTACGGCCCCGGCCTCGGCACCCAGCTGGCCCGCTTCAAGACGATCACCGGCGGCGCCGTCTTCGGCTACCGCGTCGCCGACCCGCGCGCCTACGGCGTCGTCGAGTTCGACGAGTCCTTCAAGGCGGTCTCGCTCGAGGAGAAGCCGGAGAAGCCGAAGAGCCCGTACGCCGTCCCCGGCCTCTACTTCTACGACAGCTCGGTCATCGGGCACGCCCGCAACCTCAAGCCGTCCGCGCGCGGCGAGCTGGAGATCACCGACCTCAACCGGATCTACCTCGAGGCCGGCACCCTCTCGGTCGAGGTGCTGCCCCGCGGCACCGCCTGGCTCGACACCGGCACCCTCGAGGACCTCAACGAGGCCGCCAACTTCATCCGCGCCATCGAACACCGCCAGGGCACCAAGATCGGTGCGCCCGAAGAGGTCGCCTGGCGCCAGGGCTGGCTCTCCGACGAGGAGCTCTCCGAGCTCGCCCAGCCGCTGCTGAAGAGCGGCTACGGGAAATATCTGCTCGGGCTGCTGGCCTGAGGCTCGCGGCTCAGGCCTCTGCCGTGATCTTCTGCTCGGCCCGACCGAAGTCGTCCTCGAGCCGGACGATGTCGTCCTCGCCGGTGTAGCCACCGCGCTGGACCTCGATGATCGAGAGCGGCTCGTCGGTCTCGTTGCAGATCCGGTGGGCCTGGCCGACGGCGACGTCGACGGACTCGCCCGGACCGGCGATCGTGGTCACGCCGTCGATGATGCAGGTGGCCTTGCCGTAGATGACCACCCAGTGCTCGGAGCGGTGGGTGTGGGTCTGGTAGGAGAGGCGGCTGTTGGGCAGCACCTCGATCCGCTTGACCTTGTAGCCCGGACCGATGTCGATGACGTGCCACGAACCCCAGGGGCGGGTCTCGGAGTCACCAGCCATGATGTTGCCTCATTCCTAGACACTGAGCAGAAGACGCGACCATAACTGTACGTTTCCACGCGTGGTTCATCGAGAGCCGATGTTCACCGGTCCGTTACCCGCAGGTCGCCCACGGGAGCAGATCTCTCCGCGAGAGGGCCTCAGTCGCGGCCGTAGATGTCGCGCGTGTAGACCTTGTCGGCGACATCGGCGAGCACGTCGGTGCGCCGGTTGGCGATGATCACGTCGGCCCGCTGCTTGAACTCGTCGAGGTCCTTGATGATCTCGGAGTGGAAGAACGTCGGGTCGTCGAGCTCGGGCTCGAAGATGACCACCTCGACGCCCTTGGCCTTGATCCGCTTCATCACGCCCTGGATCGAGGACTCGCGGAAGTTGTCCGAGCCGGACTTCATGATCAGCCGGTAGACGCCGACCACCTTCGGCTCACGCCGCAGGATGTCGGTGGCGACGAAGTCCTTGCGCGTGGTGTTGGCCTCGACGATCGCCGAGATGAGGTTCTGCGGGACGTCTTGGTAGTTGGCCTGCAGCTGCCTGGTGTCCTTCGGCAGGCAGTAGCCGCCGTAGCCGAAGCTCGGGTTGTTGTAGTGCGAGCCGATCCGGGGGTCCAGGCCGACGCCCTCGATGATCTGAGGCGTGTTGAGGCCGTGGGTCGCGGCGTAGGTGTCCAGCTCGTTGAAGTAGGCGACCCGCAGCGCGAGGTAGGTGTTGGCGAACAGCTTGATCGCCTCGGCCTCGGTGGCACCGGTCATCAGCACGGGTACGTCCGGCTCGAGCGAGCCCTCGAGCAGCAGCTCGGCGAAGCCCTTCGCGGCCGGGGAGTCGTCGCCGACGACGATGCGGGAGGGGTGCAGGTTGTCGTGGAGCGCCTTCCCCTCGCGGAGGAACTCGGGGCTGAAGAAGAGCGTCGCCTCGGGGTGCTGGTCACGCTTGGCCGCGATGTAGCCGACCGGGATCGTCGACTTCACCACGATCGCAGCCTCCGGCGCGTAGCTCACCGCGTCGGCGATCACGCTGTCGACGGTGGAGGTGTCGAAGTAGTTCGAGGCCTCGTCGTAGTTCGTCGGGGTGGCGACGATGACGTACGCGGCGTCCGCGTAGGCGTCCTCCTTGTCGAGGGTCGCGCGCAGGCCGAGCTCCTTGGTGGCCAGGAAGCTGGTGATCTCGGCGTCCTCGATCGGGGTCCTGGCCGCGTTGACCAGGTCGACCCGCTCCTGGGAGACGTCCAGGACGACGACGTCGTGCTTCTGGGCGAGCAGGACGGCGAGCGACATCCCGACGTAGCCCACGCCGACAACGGTGATCTTCATATTCGGCACTGTAGGCAGCGATTTGAGGACCGGTCACAGGAACTCTGGCGGCGATGTTCCCGTACGGGAACATCGCGTACAGTGTTCATTGTGCCGTCGCCGTACCTGACCTCGCCGGACGCCTTCGGGTCGGCCGTCCGCTCGGCCCGGCGCCGGGCCGGCCTCACCCAGAGCGACCTGGCCCACCGGGCCGGGGTGGGCCGGCGGTTCGTCGTCGACGTCGAGTCCGGCCATCCGCGCGCCGAGCTCGGCAAGGCGCTCGCGCTGCTGGAGGTCCTCGACGTCTACCTGTCGCCGACGCAGCTCTCCCCGATCGCCCCTCCCCTGGAGGACGTCGATCTCGACGCCGTCCTGGCCCACTGTCTGGCCCTCCCCTGATGCGAGAGCTGTACGCCTTCGCCGGCCGCCGCCGGATGGGCACCTTCCGCCAGGTCGGCGACCGGATCGACTTCAGCTACGCCGAGTCCGCCGGCCCGACCCCGATCTCGCTCTCCCTCCCGCGCACCGGTCCGGCCACCCCGGGGACCGCCCGCGCCTGGCTGGACAACCTGCTCCCCACCCGCGACGACGTACGCCGCAGATGGGCTCGCGAGCGAGGCCTGCCGGACACCGAGCCGATGACGCTGCTCGCCTCCTACGGCGACGACCTCCCGGGCGCGGTCTCGCTCTCGGCCGACCCCGACCTGCCCTGGCGCCGGGCGCCGCACGCCGTCGAGGCACCGCTGCCCGAGATCGCGACCCGGCTCGCGGCGCTGCGCAACCAGCCCACCTCGTGGCTCGACCAGCGGGCCCGGCCCCGGTTCTCGCTCGGTGGCCACCAGGGGAAGTTCGCGCTGCGGCGGGCCTCGGGGAAGTGGTTCTGGCCGACGTACGAGCATCCGTCGACGCACATCCTGCGGCCGACCACGCCCGAGGAGGCCTCGGCGAGGATCGCGGAGCTGGGGCGGGCACGCTCCGGCGGGATCCCCGCCACCCGCACCGAGCTGGTCACCTTCGGCGCGCAGGCGGCGCTCGTCGCGGAGCGCTGGGACCGGCTCGGCGGCCGGCGTATCCACGCCGAGACGATCCGGCAGGCCCTGGGTGCTCGGCCGGGCGAGGACCTCGACCCCGGCGGCGTACGCGACCTGCTCCTGCGGCTCGGCCTGTCGGGATCTCCGGTCGATGACGTCGGCAGGATCGCTTTCCTGCTCGCCGGGGACAGGGTCGTCGTGGCGCCACGACGCTGACCGTCCCGACGCCGCATCTCACCGTGCGAGTGGTGCCGCCGGACAGGGGCCGGCGCGTGCGTACACTCGGATTCCTGCCCACGCGGGGATGGGACATTTCGCCGTGCCGTGGAAGCCGCCACTAGCATGGGCGCCTCAACCTGACGGAGAGGTCCTCTGGTTCCGTAATGACTGCAACACACGCCGACTACCGGCTCAGCCAGCTCGACCAGCTGGAAGCCGAGTCGATCCACATCTTCCGCGAGGCCGCGGCAGAGTTCGAGAAGCCTGTCCTGATGTTCTCGGGCGGCAAGGACAGCATCGTGATGCTGCGACTTGCGGAGAAGGCCTTCTTCCCGGCCAAGATCCCCTTCCCGGTGCTCCAGATCGACAACGGCCTCGACTTCCCCGAGGTCGCCGAGACCCGTGACCGCTGGGTCAGCCGCCTGGGCGTACGCCTGGTCATCGCGAGCATCGATGACGCCATCGCGCGCGGCATCGTCGTCGACGACGGCAAGACCTCGCGCAACCGGCTCCAGACCCCCACCCTGCTGAACGCGATCGAGGAGAACGGCTTCACCGCCGCCTTCGGTGGCGGTCGCCGCGACGAGGAGAAGGCCCGCGCCAAGGAGCGCGTCTACTCCC
Organism: Nocardioides sp. NPDC057577; assembly: GCF_042801335.1. Taxonomy (NCBI): domain Bacteria; kingdom Bacillati; phylum Actinomycetota; class Actinomycetes; order Propionibacteriales; family Nocardioidaceae; genus Nocardioides; species Nocardioides sp. NPDC057577. The sequence goes on from NZ_JBHVGB010000160.1 coordinate 10,073, forward strand.
ACCGCGACGAGTTCGGCCAGTGGGACCCCAAGATGCAGCGCCCCGAGCTCTGGTCGCTCTACAACGGCCGCCTGCACGAGGGCGAGCACATGCGGATCTTCCCGATCTCCAACTGGACCGAGCTGGACATCTGGGACTACATCGGCCGCGAGGGCATCGAGATCCCGGAGGTCTACTTCGCCCACCAGCGTCGCGTCTTCGAGCGCGACGGCATGCTGCTGACCGAGACCCCGCTCAACCCGCTGCGCGAGGGCGAGGTCGTCACCGAGCGTACGGTCCGCTACCGCACCTGCGGCGACATGACACTTACCGGTTGCGTTGAAAGCACAGCGTCGACCATCGAGGAGATCATCGAGGAGGTCGCCGCCGCCCGGGTCACCGAGCGTGGCGCGACCCGCGGTGACGACCGGTTCTCCGAGGCTGCCATGGAGGACCGCAAGAAGGAAGGTTACTTCTGATGGCCATGGACCTTCTGCGGTTCGCCACCGCCGGCTCGGTCGACGACGGCAAGTCCACCCTCATCGGGCGGCTGCTGTTCGACTCGAAGTCGATCTTCACCGACCAGCTCGAATCGGTCGAGAAGACCTCCCAGGACAAGGGTCACGGCTACGTCGACCTGTCGCTGCTGACCGACGGGCTGCGCTCCGAGCGCGAGCAGGGCATCACCATCGACGTGGCCTACCGCTACTTCGCGACGCCCAACCGCAAGTTCATCATTGCCGACACCCCGGGCCACGTGCAGTACACGCGCAACATGGTCACCGGTGCCTCCACCGCCGACCTCGGCCTGGTGCTCGTCGACGCTCGTCACGGACTGACCGAGCAGTCGCGCCGCCACGCGGTGCTGCTCTCGCTGCTGCGCGTGCCCCACCTGGTCCTGTGCATCAACAAGATGGACCTCGTGGACTACTCCCAGGAGGTCTACAACAAGATCTCGGCCGAGTTCACCGCGTTCGCGACCAAGCTCAACATCCCGGACCTCGAGGTCATCCCGATCTCGGCGCTCCAGGGCGACAACGTGGTGACCCGCTCGACCAGCATGGACTGGTACTCCGGCCCGACGCTGATCCACCACCTCGAGCACGTCCACGTCGCCTCCGACCGCGACCTGGTCGACGTGCGCCTTCCGGTGCAGTACGTCATCCGGCCGAAGTCCGACGACCACCACGACTACCGCGGCTACGCGGGTCAGGTCGCCGGTGGCGTGCTCAAGCCGGGCGACGAGGTCATGGTGCTCCCCTCCGGGATGACCAGCCGGATCGCCGGGATCGACCTGTTCGACCAGGAGATCCCCGAGGCGTTCCCGCCGATGTCGGTGACGGTGCGCCTCGAGGACGACGTCGACGTGAGCCGCGGCGACATGATCTCGCGGGTCAAGAACGCCCCCGAGCCGAGCCAGGACATCGACGCGATGATCTGCTGGATGACCAACGCTCCGCTGCGTCCGCGGCAGAAGCTGGCCATCAAGCACACCTCCAACTCGGCGCGAGCGCTGGTCAAGGACATCCAGTACCGCCTGGACGTCAACTCGCTGCACCGTGATCTGGAGACCAAGGAGCTCGGCCTCAACGAGATCGGCCGCGTCCAGCTGCGCACCACCAAGCCGCTGCTGTGCGACCCCTACTCGAAGAACCGCACCACCGGCTCCTTCATCCTCATCGACGAGGCGACCGGCGTCACCGTCGGCGCGGGCATGATCAACGACTAGCGTTCAGCCGGAAGATCGACTCATCGGGCGGCGCACTCCGGATTCGGGGTGCGCCGCTCGCCATCTCAACCCGACTCAACCCGACCAGGTGATCTTGTGCCTCAGCAGTTCTCTCCCACGCCGCGCGAGCTCGACGACATCGAGCTGATCGTCTCCGGTGCCCTCTCGGGTCCGCTGAACACGCCCGGGTCACCGCTGACCCTCTCCCTGCCCTCCGCGGTCGCCGCAGCCGCGGCCGAGGACGGCTCGGTCGAGATCGTCGACCCCGAGGGCCTCCCGCTGGCACGCGTCACCTGGCCCGCCGGCGAGGTCACCGGCCTGTCCTCCCCCGCCTACGGTCCGTTCCGGCGGCTCCACCTGACCCCGCCACAGACCCGGGAGGCGTACGCCGGGCGGACGGTCGTCCCGGTCACCGACGCGCTCACCACGGCCGAGATCGCGGAGCTCGCGACCCTCGGGCCGGTGCTGCTGCTCGCTCTGGTTGGGCACGGCACCCCGGCGCTCTCGCCCGTCGCGCTGCTGCGCGCGTCCCTGCTGGCCGCCGACGCCCTGCCCGACGCGGCCGTCGTCGCGGTGCCGCTGGCCGCGCACGACGACCCCGAGGCCGACCATGCGCTCGGCGTGGCGGTCGTCGAGGCGTACGCAGGTGGTGACCCGGTCCACGCGCTGGCCACCCCCGCGTCCGACGACTACCCCGACGACATCGCCGCGGTCATCGACTTCGACCAGCCCACGCCCGAGGACCAGGGCCTGGTCATCTTCTTCACCGGCCTGTCCGGCTCCGGCAAGTCCACCCTCGCTCGTGCCCTGATGGACAGGATCCTCGAGCAGGGCGCGCGCACGGTCACCTCGCTCGACGGCGATGTCGTGCGCCGCAACCTGTCGGCCGGGCTGACCTTCTCCAAGGAGGACCGGGAGACCAACATCCGCCGGATCGGCTGGGTGGCCGCCGAGATCTCCCGCCACGGCGGCCTCGCCGTCTGCTCCCCCATCGCGCCGTTCGACTCGACCCGTCAGGACGTACGCGGCTACGTCGACGACGCCGGCGGCGCCTTCTTCCTGGTCCATGTCGCCACGCCGCTCGAGGAGTGCGAGCGACGCGACCGCAAGGGCCTCTACGCCAAGGCCCGTCGTGGCGAGATCCCCGAGTTCACCGGGATCTCCTCGCCCTACGAGGAGCCGGCCGACGCCGACGTACGTGTCGACACCACCGGCCGCTCGATCGAGGAGGCCCTGGATGAGGTCATCGCCGGGCTCCGCGAGGCAGGCTTCATCAGCCTGTAGGTGGCGCGGGCGAGCGGATGCTCACCGAGGTACCTCGGTGAGCATGTACTGCTTTCGCGGAATTCCACGAAGGCAGTGAGCGTCCACCGAGTTACCTCGGTGAGCATCCGCACCGTCACCGGTCACGGTAGACCAGCCCGGACAGGCGCCAGGCGAGCATCCGGCGGAAGCGCGGAAGCTTCGCGAGCGTGGACAGCACCAGGTTCCGTACGCTGCGCCGGACCCCCTGCGCGATGCCGAACCGGGTCAGCCGGTCGGAGAGCGCGATGACCTCCTCGGCGACCGGCCGGCGGCGGGAGGCGTAGTCGTCGAGCGCGGCCTCGTCACCGTCGGTGATCGTGGCGACGAGGGCATCGCCGAGCACGACTGCGTCCTGGAGCCCGGTGTTCATGCCCTGGCCGCCGGCGGGGCTGTGCACGTGGGCCGCGTCGCCCGCGATCAGCACCCGGCCCGCGCGGTAGGCGTCGGCGACGCGGTGGTGAACCCGGAACCGCGATCCCCACAGGACCTCGGTGACCTTGACCGGGCTCTTCACGCCACCGCGCCGGTCGAGGAGACCCTGGACGTAGTCGACGTCGGGCTCGGCCGGTGCCTCGGAGACCGGGGCGACGAACCGGAACGAGCCGTCGGGCAGCGGCGCGCAGACCAGGGTGCCCTCGGGCGAGAAGTAGAGGATGACCTCGTCGTGCGGCAGGTCGCCCTCGACGCGTACGTCGGCGAGGCTGAACGACTCGGCGTACTTGCCTCCCGGGAAGCCGATTCCGGCCTTGTCGCGCACGATGGAGTGCATGCCGTCGGCACCGACGAGGTAGCGCGCCCGGATCTCGGTGCCGTCCTCGGTGGTGGCGGTGACGCCTTCGTCGTCCTGGCGGAGGTCGACGAGGGTGAGAGGGCGGCGTACGTGACCGCCGAGCTCGGCGAGGCGCTCGAGGAGGATGCGCTCGGTGACCGCCTGGGACACCATGAGGGCGTAGGGGAAGTCGCTGGGCAGGTCGTCGAAGCGGATCGGCACCAGGACCTTGTCGCGATCGCGGATGGTGAAGGTCGGCGCCTCGATGCCCTCCTTGGTGAGGCGCTCGGAGACGCCGAGGTCGGCGAGGACCTCCAGGGTGCGGGCGTGGACGACGGCAGCCCGGGAGGTGTTGTCCCCGGATGCCTGGTTGTCGATGACGGTGACGTCGATGCCGGCCGCGGCCAGCTTGGCCGCCACCGCCAGCCCGGTGGGGCCGGCGCCGGCGACGAGGACATCAGTGGTGATGGTGGACATGATGCTCTCCTTGCTTCGGGTCGTCGGTCAACGAGTGTTGGCCAACAGGTGTTGACAAAGTAGCGCGCCGTCGCCGTTGACGTCAACGGGCGTTGGCATACAATCGTTGGCATGACCGAGACCCGTCGATCCGGAGCCGAGACCCGCGAGCGCATCCTCGCCGTCGCGCGCGAGCACTTCGCGCGTCAGGGATACGACCGCACGACCATCCGAGCGATCGCCTCAGAGGCGCAGATCGACCCGTCGATGGTGATGCGCTACTTCGGCAGCAAGGAGGAGCTCTTCACCGCCGCCGCCTCGATCGATCTCGCCCTCCCGGACCTCGGCACGGCGACGAAGGGCGATGTAGGGCGGGTGATGACCGCCCATTTCGTACGCACCTGGGACTCCGAGGGCACCATGATGGCCTTGCTCCGCCGGGCCGCCTCGGACCCTCAGGCCGCGGAGCAGATGCGGAGCATCTTCGCCACCCAGGTCGCCGCCGCCGTCGCTCCTCTGTGCCCCGACCCGGCCCAGGCCGCCCGCCGGGCAGCCCTCGTCGCCACCCAGCTCCTCGGCATCGCACTGGGCCGCTACGTACTCCATCTCCCGCCCATCGTCGAGATGACCCCCGACGAGATCGTCGACTGGGTCGCCCCGACGATCGACCGCTACCTCACCGCCGAGTCGGCGCAACTGTCCCAGAAATAGCCGCCGAGTCGGCTCGACCGAAAACCGTGCCGAGTGGGCTCGGGATGGCGCGCCCACGCGGCGGGGATGTGCGGCAGAAAGAGCCGACACGGCGGGTAAGCGATAGCGTAACC
>NZ_JBHVGB010000161.1:0-14998 GCF_042801335.1 Nocardioides sp. NPDC057577
CGGCTCGACCAGCGTTGCCCGCTGGTCGAGCCGTGTCGAGACCAACACAGTCACATGGCTGATCGCGGCCGTCCTCGGCCTCCTTCTCCTCAGGTTCCTGGTGAGCCTGGTGCGGAACGAGAACCTGCTCCCGGGTGCGGTCCTCGGGCATCTGCTCCACCCGGACGTCCTCGCCGGGGTCTGGCTCACGATCCGGCTGACCGCGCTGGTCTTCGCGGTGGCCTGGGCGATCGGACTGGTCGTGATCTCGATGGAGAGGTCGGGCAACCCGGTGCTGAGCGGGATCGCGGCCGCGTACGTCTGGGTCTTCGGCAGCATCCCGGTGCTCGTCCAGCTGCTGCTGTGGAGCAACATCGCGCTGGTCTTTCCCGACATCACCTTCGGGATCCCGGGGGTGCACATCGACGCGGTCCGGCTGGTCACGCCGGTCCTCGCGGCGATCGCGGGGCTGGCGCTGGCGATGGGAGCGTACGCGGCGAGGGCTCTCCCGGGCGGTGACCGACTGACCGTGCTGGGCGACCTCCTGGTGACGACGCTCCAGGTGACGAGCCTGGTCTCGGTGCTCTCGATCACGGACGTGCTCGGTGTCGTCCAGGCGCTCGAGGAGCGCAACCACCTGATCATCCCGCTGCTGGTGGTGGCTGCGATCTGGTACCTCGTCCTGGTCACCGCGACCCGCGTCGCGATCCGTCTGGCCGGGCTCGCGCGGGTGAAGGGTCAGGCGCGCCGACGGTAAACCCGAGGTAAAACTCAGCGATCATTGCAAGACCTGGCAACGCAACTCTTTGTAGAGTGCAGCGCGTGACTTTCGAGCGGGCTTGGCAACGGTGGCGCGATGAGCGGGAAGCCGAGCTGAGAAGCCCCGAAGGTTTCCTGGCGATCACCGCCCTGCACTGGCTGGGCCCACGCCCGCAGCGGTTCCCCGGAATTCCGGGTGTCTGGTCGACCGGTCCGGAGGGTGCCGTCGTCGAACTCGGCGAGGGGGAGTGGCTCGAGCTCGGCGGCGCGAAGCTCGCCGGCCGTCACGTCTTCGGTCACGTGGATCCGTACGGTGTGACCGCGACCTTCGACGCCGGGACCGTCGAGGTCGCCGACCGGTTCGGCACCCCGGTGCTCCGGCCGCGGCAGCCCGACGGCCCGTTCCTGCGCGACTACGCCGGCACGCCGACGTACGCTCCGGACCCGTCGTGGCAGGTCAGGGCCGCATTCACTGCCTACGAGACGAGCCGTCCGATCTCGGTCGGCTCCGTGGTCGAGGGCCGTTCGAGCGTCATCGACGCCGTGGGGGAGGTCGCATTCGAGGTGGGTGGTCGCCCGCAGCGGCTGATCGCGTTCGACGGTGGCGACGGCGAGCTGTGGCTGCTGTTCACCGACGAGACCAGCGGCGTGACGACCTACGCCGCCTGCCGTCAGCTCGCCGTCGAGCCGCCGGTCGACGGCACCGTCGTCCTCGACTTCAACCGCGCCGCGAACATGCCCTGTGCCTACACGACCCACGCCACCTGCCCGCTCCCGCCCGCGACCAACCACATCGACGTGCTCGTCGAGGCGGGCGAACGGACCCCGCCGCGGCCGCCCGCAGACTGAGCCGGGCCCAAGGTTTAACCGTGGGTAACGGACCAGAAACAGCGAAACAGGCAGACTAGGGCGCATGGTGGGGACGATGTTGTGGAGAGTACGTACGACACTGCCGGACCGACCGGGCACACTTGCGGCGCTGGCACAGCGCTGCGGTGAGGCCGGGGTCAACATCCTGGGGATGCAGATCTTCCCAGGGCTGGCGCAGGTCACCGACGAGTTCGTGCTGCGTACGCCCGAGGGGTGGGGCGAGAAGGAGATCTGCGACCTGATCTCCTCCGCGGGCGGTGGCGGGATCGTCATCCAGACCGCCACCGAGGCGGCTCTGGCCGACCAGCCGACGCGCTACGTGCAGGCGGCCCGGCACGTCCTGGAGCGGCCGATGTCGTTCCCGGAGGTGGTCGCCCAGCTCTTCGACGCGGAGGCCGAGGCCCCGCCGGGGGTCGTCCACGACACCATGGAGCTGCGGGTCGCCGACGTCGACGTCCAGCTGCACCGCACCGCCCCCTTCACCGCGACCGAGCACGCCCGCGGGTCCGCGATGGCCGACCTGGTCAACGACGTCCTCGACCGCAGTCGCGAGTCGGCGGCCATCGGCACCACCCCGCCCGTACGCCGGCTGGGCACCGGAAGCACCCCGGAGCTCGTCGTCACCGGGGAGACCGTCACCGCCCTGATCGACGGCGTCGCCGTTGGCATCGGCGAGGTCCAGGGGGCGACCGCGGAGGACGAGAACGTACGCGTCGTCAACCTGCGCGTCGACCCGGCCTGGCAGCGCCGCGGGATCGGGACGAGGCTGCTGGTCGACACCGCCAAGCTCGCGCACATGCTCGGCGCGGACGAGATCCTGCTCACCACCCAGTCCGACAACCAGGCCGTGCTGCCCATGGTTCTCGCGGCCGGGATGCGCGGACGGATCCGGATGGCCGGCGACCTGCTGACCGTCAAGGTGCCGGTGCGCGACCTCAAGCCTTTGGGCAGATGACTCCTGGCGTTTTCGGGGACACGCGAGCCGGACCGTAGAATCTCTTCATGGAGATCCCGGAGAAGTTTGCGACGCTCGGCCTCACCTACGACGACGTACTCCTGATGCCTGGATATTCGGATCTGGCGCCGTCCGACATCGATACGACCTCCCGGCTGACCCGCGAGATCAACCTGCGGGTCCCGCTCATCTCCGCGGCGATGGACACCGTGACCGAGTCCCGGATGGCGATCGCGATGGCCCGCCAGGGCGGCATCGGCGTGCTCCACCGCAACCTCTCGATCGAGGATCAGGCCTACCAGGTCGACCTGGTCAAGCGCACCCAGACCGGGATCATCTCCAACCCGGTCACGATCGGCCCCGACGCGACGCTGGAGCAGCTCGACAAGCTCGCCGGTGAATACCGGATCTCCGGGTTCCCCGTGGTCGACGTCGACCAGAAGCTGATCGGCATCATCACCAACCGCGACCTCCGGTTCACCCCGGTCGCGGAGTGGGCGACCACGAAGGTCAACGAGGTGATGACCTCCAAGGACCTGATCACCGGCCCCGCCGAGATCTCCCGCGAAGAGGCCACCAAGCTGCTGCGCCAGCACAAGCTCGAGCGGCTCCCGCTGGTGGACACCGACGGCCGCATCACCGGCCTGATCACGGTCAAGGACTTCGTGAAGTCCGAGCAGTTCCCCGACGCGTCGAAGGACGCCCAGGGCCGGCTGCTCGTCGGTGCGGCGATCGGCTACTTCGGCGACGCCTGGGAGCGCGCCACCACGCTCATCGAGGCCGGTGTCGACGTGCTCGTCGCGGACACGGCCCACGGCAACGTACGCATGCTGATCGACATGGTCCGTCGCCTCAAGACGGACCCGGCCACCAAGCACGTCCAGGTCATCGGCGGCAACGTCGCCACCAAGGAAGGCGCGCAGAGCTTCGTCGACGCCGGCGCGGACGCGGTCAAGGTCGGCGTCGGCCCGGGCTCGATCTGCACCACCCGCGTCGTCACCGGCGTCGGCGTGCCGCAGATCTCGGCCGTCTACGAGGCGAGCCTGGCCTGCAAGCCGGCCGGCGTCCCGGTGATCGCCGACGGCGGTCTGCGCTACTCCGGCGAGATCGGCAAGGCCATCGTCGCCGGTGCCGACACCGTGATGCTCGGCTCGATGCTCGCCGGCACCGAGGAGACCCCCGGTGACACGGTCCTGATCAACGGCAAGCAGTTCAAGGCCTACCGCGGCATGGGCTCGATGGGCGCGATGTCCTCGCGCGGCAAGAAGTCCTTCTCCAAGGACCGCTACTTCCAGGCCGAGGTCACCGACGACGACATGATCGTCCCCGAGGGTGTCGAGGGTCAGGTCGCCTACAAGGGCTCGCTGGCCACCGTCGCCCACCAGCTCACCGGCGGCCTGCACCAGACCATGTTCTACGTCGGCGCGCGCACCATCTCCGAGCTGCAGACCCAGGGCCGCTTCATGCGTATCACCTCGGCCTCGCTCAAGGAGTCGCACCCTCACGACGTCCAGGTGACGGCCGAGGCGCCGAACTATCACGTCTGAGCTCGCCTGAGCCTCGTCTGAGCCTCGCGCGAGTCGAGCCCCGAACCCCCTGGGTTCGGGGCTCGTCCCATTTTCCGGATGCCTCGTCCGAATCCGCGCATCACGGATAGAATGTTGAGCAAGTTACTCGACATATGGTGGTGGTCGCGCGTGAGTGTTGATGAGGCCGTACGTCGCCGCCCCCTGCTCGCTCGCGACGGCGACGAGGAACTCCTCGGTGCCCGGCTCGTCGCGCGCCGCAAACCCGGGCAGTGGATCTCGGCCGTGCTTGCGCTGCTGGTGGTCGCCGGGATCGTGAAGAGCCTGGTGACGAACCCGCGCTACCACTGGGACGTGGTCGGGGCGTTCTTCCTGCGCCCCTCGATCCTCGACGGACTGGTGCTGACGCTGTGGCTGACCGCCGCGGTGCTGGTGAGCTCCTACCTGCTCGGCATCGTGCTCGCGGTCATGCGGCTCTCCGCGAACCCGGTGCTGAGCTCGGTGAGCGCGGTCTACATCTGGTTCTTCCGGAGCGTGCCACCGCTGCTGCAGCTGCTGTTCTGGTTCCAGATGGCGTCGCTGTATCCGCAGATCAGCCTGGGGATCCCGTTCCTGAAGCCGTTCGTCACGATCGAGACCGCCCACCTGTTCAGCGGCCTGCTCGCGGCCTTCGTCGGGCTCACCTTCGACATCGCCGCGTTCGCCGCCGAGATCATCCGTGGCGGCCTGGTCTCGGTCGAGGCCGGCCAGACCGAGGCGGCCAAGGCGCTCGGGCTGTCGAAGGCCCGGATCTTCTGGCGGATCGTGCTGCCGCAGGCGATGCCCGCGATCATCCCGGCCTCCGGCAACCTGCTGATCGGGCTGCTCAAGGGCACCTCGATCGTCTCGGTGATCGCGGTGCAGGACCTGCTCTACTCGGTGCAGCTGATCTACGCCCAGAACTACCTGGTCATCCCGCTGCTGCTGGTCGCCACGATCTGGTACCTGATCCTGGTCACGATCCTGTCGACGATCCAGTTCTTCGTCGAGCGCTACTACGCCCGCGGCAAGGGTGCCCGCACCGGGTTCTGGCGGCTGTGGCGCCGTCAGCTGCCGCTGGTGCCGCGCTCCAGCCGGCGCCGTGAGCTGGAGGCGATCTGATGAGCGAGCCCCTCGTGCGTGTCCGCGGCCTGACCAAGCGGTTCGGCCCCAACACGGTCCTCGACGGGATCGACCTCGACGTCGCCCGGGGCTCGGTCGCGGTCGTCCTGGGGCCGTCCGGCTCGGGCAAGTCGACGCTGCTGCGTACGGTCAATCATCTGGAGAAGCCCGACGCCGGCTTCGTCGAGGTGAACGGCGAGGTCATCGGCTACCGCCGTGACGGCAACCAGCTCAGGGAGCTCTCCGACCGGGCGATCACCCGACAGCGCAGCCGGATCGGGATGGTCTTCCAGCAGTTCAACCTGTTCCCGCACAAGACCGCGCTGGAGAACGTCCTGGAGGGGCAGCTGGCCGCGGGCGTACGCCGCCGGGCGGCCGAGACCCGGGGGCGCGAGCTGCTCGACCGGGTCGGTCTGGCCGACAAGGAGCGGGCCTATCCGCGGCAGCTGTCCGGCGGTCAGCAGCAGCGGGTGGCGATCGCCCGCGCCCTCGCGGTCGAACCCGACCTGATGCTCTTCGACGAGCCGACGTCCGCGCTCGACCCCGAGATGGTCGGCGAGGTGCTCGGCGTGATGAAGGACCTCGCGCAGACCGGGATGACGATGATCGTGGTCACCCACGAGATCGGCTTCGCCCGGGAGGTCGCCGACCAGGTCGTCTTCCTCGACGAGGGCCGGCTGGTCGAGGCCGGGGCACCCGGCGACGTACTCGTCTCTCCCACCCATGAGCGCGCTCGGGCGTTCCTCTCCGCTGTGTTGTGACCCCCAGACAAAGGACCCGTTCTGTGAAGTTCAAGCTCGCCCTGGTCGCCATCGCGGCCCTCGCCCTCGCCGGATGCGGCAACTCCTCAGACACGCTCAGCGCCGCCGAGCGTGGCATCGGATCGGACGGGTCGGCCTCTGTGGAGCCGGTCGCGATCCCGACCCAGGACGTCGTCTCCGGCATCCAGGCGGATCCGGCGCTGACGAAGCGGCTGCCCGCCGACGTACAGAAGTCCAAGACGCTCGTCCTCGGCACCACCGAGGCGACCGGGGAACAGAACCTCCCGCACGGCGGGTCGGACCAGTCCGGCGAGCAGATTGGCCTCGACATCGATCTGCGCAACGCGATCGCGGCCAAGCTGGGCGTGACGTGGAAGACCGAGTTCGGCAGCTTCGAGACCATCGTCCCCGGCACCCAGAGCGGGAAGTACGACGTCGGCCAGGCTAACTTCGCGGTCACCTCCGAGCGGCTCGAGGTCGTCGACTACGCCACCTACCTGCTCGACGGGCAGTCGTTCGTCTCCCGCGAGGACGGCGACCTCGACCAGGTGAAGACACTGACCGACATCTGCGGCCACACGGTGGCGACCTCGCCCGGCTCCAGCTTCCAGCAGATCCTCGAGGACGGTGCGGCGGAGTGCACCAAGGCCGGCAAGGAGCCCTACGAGGTCGACTACTTCAAGGACAGCGCCGCGATCCTGCTCGGCCTGCAGAACGGCAAGACCGACCTCTACTTCGGGCCGACCCTGTCGCTGAAGTATCTGGTCTCCCACCAGCCCGGGCTGAAGTACCTCGGCGAGCTCAGCCTCACCGACGTCGGCTTCGTCGTCGCCAAGAAGTCGCCGCTGGCGCCGGTGCTCGTCGACGCCATCAACGAGCTCATCGCCGACGGCACCTATAACAAGATCTTCACGAAGTGGGACGTTTCCGACATCGAGCTGGACAAGTCGGAGTTCAATCCGAAGCCGGCATTCTGAACCTTCCGGGAGGACCCATGACCGTCACCGACACCTTCGCCCAGGACTGGGCGACGTGGCACGAGGAGCACGAGCGGAGACGCGCCTCGACCCACGGATTTCTCGCGATCACCTCGATCCGCTGGCTCGCCGAGGAGCCGGAGACGTACGACGACGTGCCGGGCGCCTGGTCGAGCGGGCCCGCGGGCATCGTCGTCTCGCTGGCCCCGGGTGAGTCGCTGGTCGTCGATGGCGTCGAGATCACCGGCCGACACTCGTTCGGCGTGCTCGACGAGCGCGGCGGGATCACCGCGTCGTTCGGTGACGCGGTGGTCGAGATCGCCAGGCGCGGCGGCAGCGACATCATCCGGCCGCGCCACCCCGACAACCCGGTCCTGGTCGACTACCGAGGCACACCGGCCTACTCGCCGGACCCGTCGTGGGCCGTTCCCGGCCGCTTCGTCGCGTACGACACCCCCGTGCCGACCACCGTCGGCTCGGTCGTCGACGGCCTCGAGCACGTCTACGAGGCCGTCGGCGAGCTCGAGTTCGAGGTCGGCGGCGCGGTGCACAGCCTGATCGCCTTCCCCGGCTCCGCTCCCGGTGCGCTGCACGTGCTGTTCGTCGATCAGACCTCGGGACGGACGACGTACGCCGCCAACCGCTCGCTCTCCGTCGACGCCCCTGACCTGGACGGCAACGTGGTGGTCGACTTCAACCGCGCGACCAACCTGCCGTGCGCCTACACCGACCACGCCACCTGCCCGCTCCCGCCGGCCGGCAACCGGCTGCCGGTCGCGGTCGAGGCGGGGGAGAAGCTGCCGTAGGGCGGATGGGCCGAATGCTGACCGAGGTAACTCGGTCAGCATCTGGCCCTAGCGACCGCGGCGGGCCCACTCCTCCGCGATCAGCTCGTAGGAGCGGACGCGGTCGGCGTGGTCGTGGGTGATTGTCGTGATGACCAGCTCGTCCGCGTCGACGGCCCGCTGGAGGATCTCCAGCCGGTCGGCGACCTGGGCCGCGGTGCCGACGAACTGGGTGTCGAGGCGGTCCTGGACGAGCGCTCGGTCCTCCGCGGTCCACTCCCACTCGCGGGCCTCGTCGGGGGTCGGGAAGGGGATGGCGCCCTCGGCGGTGCGGATGGAACGGACCCAGAGGCCGTAACCGGTGGCGAGCTCGCGCGCCTCCTCCTCGGTCTCGGCGACCACGACGTCGGCGGAGACCGCGACGTGGGGTGCATCGAGGGTGTCGGACGGCGCGAAGGCGGTGCGGTAGGAGAGGGCAGCCTCGAGGACGCCGGAGGGGTTGACGTGGTAGTTCGTCGCGAAGCGGAGGCCTCGCTTGCCGGCCGCCTCGGCGCTCTCGCCACCGCTGCTGCCCAGCACCCACAGCTCGAGCTCGGCACCCTCGCCGGGTACGACGCGCGCCGGGGTGCCGGCGGCGTCACGGTAGGTGCCGTCGACGAAGGCCAGGATCGTGTCGATCTGCTCGCCGTAGTCGGCCGCGGTCGCGCCGGGGAGCTGCAGGAGCTCCTTCTGGAGCCGGAACCGCGGCGAGCCGAGCAGCCCGCTGGGATCGAACTTGGGCGGAACGAGCAGCCCCTCCGGAGTGCGTCCGTCGACCAGCTCCACCGGGATGGCCACCGGGCTCGAGGCTCCGGGGCGGCCGCCGGAGCGGCCCAGGCCGAGGTCGATCCGACCGGGAAACGCGGCGTCGAGCAGCCCGAACTCCTCGATCGTCGACAGTGCCGTCCGGTGCCCCATCAGCACCGCCCCGGACCCGAGCCGGATCCGCGAGGTGGCGCTGCCGAGCAGCGCCAGGACGACCGCGGGCGAGGTGCCGGCGACCCCGGGGTTGAGGTGGTGCTCGGCGACCCAGTAGCGGTGGTAGCCGAAGGACTCGGCGGCCCGCGCGAGGTCGATCGCGTTGCGTAGGGCGTCCGCGCCCGAGGCGCCGGAGGCCACGGGGACGAGGTCGAGGACGGACAGTGGCGTGCGGCTCATGGGTGTGCTCCGTTCGTGGGGGAGCCCCAGCCCCAGGGCGGGTCGGGGAGGGCGGTACGCAGCGGGGCGGCGACCTCGGTCGCGAAGAGCTCCAGGCTGTCGCGGTGCTGCTGCTCGGTCAGACCGCTCGCGTCCGCCTGGACGTGGACGACCTGGTGCCCGAAGCGGTCGTGGTAGCGGTGGATCTTCTCGAGCACCTGCTGCGGCGACCCGACCAGCGCCGAGGAGCGCTCGACGAAGTCCTCCAGGGTCGCGAAGACCGGCTCGAGCCCGAGGCTCGCCTGGAAGGCGAGCTGGCCCTCGAAGACCGGCCGATAGGCGGCGTACGCCTCCTGGCTGGTCCTCGCCACGAGCAGCCCTGCCGTCCCGGCGCCGATGGCGATGTCGGCCGGGTCGTGGCCATAGGCCGTCCAGCGCTCGCGGTAGTGGTCGACCAGCTCGCCGTAGGGCTCGATCGGGTTGGTCACGTTGGCCGAGAAGAGCGGGTCGCCGTAGCGCGCGGCGAGGTCGACGGACTCCTTCGAGGTGGCGCTGCCGTGCCAGACCCGTACCGGCTGCTGCAGCGGCCGCGGCCAGACCTCGGCCTCGACCAGCTCGGGGCGGAACCTCGGGGTCGCCGTGACCCGGTCCTGGCGCCACAGCTGCCGGAAGATCTCGTAGGACTCCGCGTTCCGGTCCCACTGGTCCTCCGGCGTCACCTGGAACAGATCACGCTGGGCCGAGCCGTTGCCCTTGCCGATGATCAGCTCGAGACGTCCGTCCGAGAGATGGTCGAGAGTCGCGTAGTCCTCGTAGGCCCGCACCGGGTCCAGCAGCGCGAGCGTCGTGACCGCGGTGAAGAGCCTGATCCGGCTCGTCAGGGCGGCGAGGTGGGACAGCACCACCGTCGGCGAGGAGGAGATGAACGGCCGCTCGTGCCGCTCGCCGACCCCGAACCCGTCGAACCCGAGCTCCTCGGCGAGGACGGCGTTGGCGACGACCTCCTGGAACCTGTCGTACGTCGCCTTCTGCTGCCCCGTCACCGGATCGGGCCGGTGGACGATGAGCGTGATCGCCAGGAATCTCATCTGGTCGGCTCTCGGAGACCGAGGTTCTCGCGGAGCGTGGCCCCTTCGTAGGCGGTGCGGAAGACGCCGCGCTCCTGGAGCAGCGGCACCACGTGGTCGACGAAGGGGGCCAGGCCGCCGGGGGTGATGTGGGAGACCAGGATGTAGCCGTCGGCGGCGTCGGCCTGGACGTGGTCGTCGATGGTGGACGCGATCGTCTCCGCCGAGCCGATGAAGCTCTGCCGGCCGGTGACCTCGACGATCGTCTCGCGGGTGCTCAGCCCCTTCTCCCGTGAGATCGCCCGCCACCGCTCGGCCTGCTCCAACCGGTCGCCGTGCGAGCGGGCGCTGGCGCGGCCCTTGGCGATCAGGTCGTCGTTCTCCGAAGGGTCGACGGTGGGGAGCGGGCCGTCGGGGTCGTGGTCGGACAGGTCGCGGTTCCACAGCTGCTCGAGCAGCTTGATCGCGGTCGCGGGGGAGACCTGCTGCAGCCGGATCTCCCGGGCCAGCTCGACGGCCTCGGCGTCGGTGTCTGCGAGCACGAAGGTGGCGGCGGGCAGGATCAGCAGGTCCTCGTGCCTCCGCCCGTGCTTCTCAAGGCGTCCCTTCACGTCGGTGTAGAACCGTTGGCCGTCCTCGAGATGGCTGTGCCGGGAGAAGATCGCGTCGGCCTTGGCCGCGGCGAACTCGCGGCCCTCCTCGGAGTCGCCGGCCTGGAAGATCACCGGGCGGCCCTGCGGGCTCCGCGGGACGTTGAACCGGCCGCTGATGTCGAACTGCGAGTCGTGGTGCTCGAACGCGCCCGGCGCCGGGGTCGACAGGAACTCGCCCGACGCCTTGTCGGCGAGGATCTCGTCGCCCTTCCAGGTGTCCCACAGCCGGGTCGCGGCGTCGAGGAACGTCCGGGCCCGCTCGTAGCGCTCCCCCTGCGGCAGGTAGCCGCCGCGCCGGAAGTTCTCCCCGGTGAACGCGTCCCAGGAGGTGACCACGTTCCACGCGGCCCGGCCGTCGGAGAGGTGGTCGAGGCTCGCGAACTGGCGGGCGACCTCGTAGGGCTCGTTGAAGGTCGAGTTGATCGTGCCGGTCAGGCCGAGGTGGTCGGTGACCGCGGCGAGCGCGGCCAGGATCGTGAACGTGTCCGGCCGCCCGACCACGTCGAGGTCGTAGATCTCCCCGGCCTGCTCGCGCAGGCGCAGCCCCTCGGCGAGGAACATGAAGTCGAACAGCCCGCGCTCGGCGATCTGGGCGAACTCGACGAACGAGTCGAACTCGATGTGGCTGCCCGAGGCCGGGTCGCTCCACACGGTCGTGTTGTTGACGCCGGGGAAGTGGGCGGCGAGATGGACCTGCTTCTTCGGAGTGCTCATGCGGGCGTCCCCTCGGTGGTGGCGTAGCGGCTGACGGGACGCGGCAGGCCGAGCGCTCCGCGGAGCGTCTCGGCGTCGTACGCATCGTGGAAGAGCCTGCGCCGCTGCAGCTCCGGCACGAGTTTTCGGGTGATCTGGAGCAGGTCGTCGGGAAGCACCGCGGGCCGCAGCCGGAACCCGGAGAGACCGGCGGCGTGCCAGGTCGCGAGCAGGTCGGCGAGACCCTCGGGGGTGCCGGCGAAGACCAGCGCATCGGACTCGTACGCGGCCCCGGCCTCCTCGTTCAGGTGGGCCAGCCGATCCCGGGCGCTCTGCTCGGTCTCGTCGAGGAGGACGACGATGTCCCCGAAGACGTGGACCGTCTCCCCGGAGCGTCCGGCGGCGTCCTGCGCGGTCCGGATCTGGGCGGCGATCTCGGCGATGTCGGCGGCGTTGTGCGGGGTCACGAACCCGACGTCGGCCGAGGCGCCCACGAGCTCGAAGGGCCTGTCTCGGTGTGCGAGGGCGGCCACGACGGGCTGCCCCTGCGGAGGCCGCGGGGTGATCGAGGGGCCCTTGACGTCGAAGTGGAGTCCCTCGAAGTCGATGTAGTGGATCTTGTCGCGGTCGATGAACCGTCCGGTCGCGACGTCGCGGATCTCCGCGTCGTCCTCCCAGGAGTCCCACAGCCGTCGCAGCACCTCGACGTAGTCGGCCGCCTCGGCGAACGCCTCCCGGATCAGCTCTTCGCCCGCGGGGGAGCCCAGGTCGGCGTACGAGATCTCGGGGAACTCCCGCCGCCCGAACAGCGCCGCGTCTCGCGGCCGCGGTGCCACCTGCACACGTACGCCGGCCCGGCCCCGGCTCACGTAGTCCAGCGTCGCGATCGCCTTGCTCAGATGGAACGGCTCGGTGTGGGTCACGATCGCCGTCGGCACGATGCCGATGTGCCTGGTCAGCGGCGCGATCCGGGACGCGATCAGCACCGCGTCGAGCTGTCCGCGCACCCGGTCGGTGCGCTCGTCGTCCGCGACGCCGAAAGGCGCGTCGGTCTGGATCGAGAGCGAGTCCTCGATCGTGACGAAGTCCAGGAGGCCGGTCTCGGCCTCCTGGACGAGGCCGGCCCAGTAGCCGGGTGTCAGCAGGTCCTGGGGCCGGGCGTTCGGTTCCTGCCAGGCGGCCGGGTGCCACCCGGCTCCGTCGAGAGCGACTGCCAGTCGGAGGCGGGGGTGATCAGCCATGGCAAAAGTCTAGCAAGTCAGTTAACTTAGTCGAGCCGATTTCGGATACCGGGACGGAGCCCGACGGCGACCAGCAGCGCGGCGCCCAGGACGAGCACGGCGTTGACCGCGACCGCCACCTGCAGAGCCCCGAGCGAGGCGACCCCGCCCGCGGCGGTGGCCACGGTGGACATGATCGGGATCCCGAGCGCGATCGCGACCTGCTGGGTCATCATCGCCAGCCCGGTGGCCAGCCCCTGCTCGTGGTCGGGCAGCCCGGAGGTCGCGGCGACCATGAACCCGACGATCGCCGCGACGTGTCCGATGGCGCCGATGAAGTTCATCAGGCCGAGGAACCACAGCCAGCCGAGCGAGGGCCCGATGATGACGAGGGCGCCGGTGGTGGCCGCCTGGAGGGCGAGTCCACCCGCCACGGTGTTGCGTACGCCGAAGGTCTCGATCAGCCGCGGACCGACGGAGCCGCCGATGATCGCCCCCGCGCCCATCGCGCCCAGCATCAGTCCGGTCTGGAGTGCGTTGAGCCCGAGGACGTGCTGGAGGTACATCGTCAGCACGAAGACCAGCGATGACTCGAAGGCGAAGGTCGCGAAGCCGGCGATGTTGCCGAAGCCGATGGTCCGGCGGGTGAGGATCTGCAGCGGCACCAGCGGGTGCGGGTGGGTGGACTCTGCCCGCCAGAAGCCGACCAGCAGCACGACCGCGACGCCGATCGACGTCAGCCCCCACACGTCGGCGATGCCCGCCTCGCCGAGCCGGGTCGCACCGTGGACCAGCGCTAGCAGCCCGGACGTCACCAGCACGGCACCCGGGAGGTCGAGCCGCGACCGCTCCCGGTCGGCCGAGTCGCGGAGCACGAACGGTGCGATCGCCACGACCACCAGCGCGATCGGCACGTTCACCAGGAACGCCCAGCGCCACGAGAGCAGATCGGTGAGCACTCCGCCCAGCACCGCACCCGCGGTGAACCCGGTCGACATCACCACGCTGTTCAGTCCCAGAGCACGTTGGCGCAAGGGCCCCTCCGGGAAGGAGACCGTCAGCAGCGAGAGCGCCGCCGGGGTGACCGCGGCCGTGGCCAGACCCTGGGCGACCCGTGCGGTGAGCAGCACCTCGGGGGAGGTGGCGACCCCGCCGAGCAGCGAGGCCGCGCCCAGCGCGACCATGCCGACCAGGAACACCCGCCGCCGGCCGACGTAGTCGCCGATCCGGCCGAAGAGCAGTGTGAACCCGGCCGCGCACAGCGCGAACGCGGTCGCGATCCACTGCACGTGGGCCTCGGCGAAACCGAGGTCCTCGCCGACGGTCGGCAGCGCCACGTTGAGGATCGAGAAATCAACGGTCAGGGTGAATTGAGAGGCGAGCAGCAGCAGGAGCACCAGCAGCTGTCCGCGGGTCATGGCGGCCTCGCGTACGGGCTCGGCCTGGGTAGTCGTGGTCATGGCCCCAACGCTCGCGTGGCGGCCGCGAGCCAGCCAGACACCTGTCCTGCCACCCACCCGCGTGCCTGCCACTGACAGGGTCAGGAAGAAATCGCCGTCCGGCCGCACTATAGGAACCATGACGACCGACCTCGGAGAGTTCCTGCGCAGCCGCCGGGCGGCGATCAGTCCCCAGGACGCCGGGTTGGTGTCCTACGGTGCTCGCCGCGTACCCGGGCTCAGACGTGAGGAGCTGGCGATGCTCGCCGGTGTCTCGCCGGCCTACTACACCCGGCTCGAGCAGGCCGACCACCACAACGCCTCCGACGCCGTGATCGACTCGCTCGCCCGGGCGCTGCGGCTGAGCGCCGAGGAGCACGACCACCTGCGTCGCCTGGCGCGACCGATCGAGACCGTCTCGGCGAGCGGCCGCAGCGATGAGGCGCGCCCGACCGCGGTGGCGATGCTGATGGACTATCCCGGTCCGGCGCTCATCGTCGACCACGCCAACTACGTGCTCGCCTGGAACGACCTCGGTCATCGCCTCTTCGGCCACGACCTGGACTTCGACGCTCCCTATGCCGGCCGTCCCCGGCGCCCCAACCTGGTCCGCCGCTTCTTCCTGGAGCCGGGCGGCCCCGAGCTCTTCGTCGACCCCGAGGGCACCGCCCTGCAGATGGTCGGCTTCCTGCGCTACTCCTCGGGGCTGCACCCCGACGACCACATCCTCAGCTGCCTGGTCGGCGAGCTCGTCCAGCGCAGCGACCTGTTCGCCGAGCTGTGGGCCGAGCACCCGGTGATCGACTGCGGCTACGGGATCAAGCGGCTGCGGCATCCGGTGGCGGGACGGATGGACCTGGCCTACGAGGCGATGGTGCTTCCCGAGACCAGCCAGCGGATCGTGCTCTATCGGGCCGAGCCCGGCTCGCCGTCGTCGGCCGCGCTCGAACAGCTCGCTCGTGGGTTGTGAAGCTGAGCGTGGCCTATAGGCCACGCTC
>NZ_JBHVGB010000162.1:0-14940 GCF_042801335.1 Nocardioides sp. NPDC057577
GCTCCCCGCCTCGCGTTTACGTCCGCTACACCCCGCTGAATCTTTACGCGGCGTTTTTCAAAACACTGTTACGAATCTGTTGCGACATGTGCCGTCACGTGGAACGGTCTAGACCGTCTCGTTCTCGTGCTTCACCGAATGAGGCAGCCGGGGGGCGGACGTGTGACACACGTCCGATTCCGGTCCAATCACAACTACTCGGAAGTGTGGACCAATATGTCTGAGAACTACGGCAACAGCGACGAGCAGCAGAACAACGGCCAGGAGGGCGGCTTCGGCGGCCAGGAGTCCAACGAGGGCTCCTCCTACGGCTCGGAGTCCTCCAACGAGGGTGGCTTCGGCGGCGGCGAGCAGTCCGAGGGTTCCTCCTACGGCTCCGACGAGGGCTCGAACGAGGGCGGTTCCTCCTACGGTGAGCAGTCCGACGAGGGCAGCTCCTACGGAGGCGGCGAGCAGTCCGAGGGCTCGAGCGCGGGTGGCTTCGGCGGCCAGGAGTCCGACGAGGGCTCGTCCTACGGCTCCGAGGGTGGCCAGAACGAGGGTGGCCAGAACGAGGGCGGCCAGAACGAGGGCGGCTTCGGCGGCGGCCAGGAGCAGTCCCAGGGTTCCTCCTACGGCTCCGATGAGGGCTCGAACGAGGGCTCGAACGAGGGCTCGAACGAGGGCTCGAACGAGGGCGGCTTCGGCGGCGAGCAGAGCCAGTCGCAGTACTGATCCAGCTCTGCTGATCACATACGGATCGAGCGCCGGGCCCGCAAGGGACCCGGCGCTCGGCGCATTTCACACAGATCTCACCCGGAGATCAACGATCAGGCGCGGTACGCCACCCATCCGTCGATCATGCGCTGCACCTGACCCGGCGTGAACTCGTCCATGCACGCGTCCTCGGTGTAGTCCATGAAGTTGTGGATCGGGTCGAGACCCGGAGCCGTGCAGGTGTCGGAACCCTCCGGGCAGCCGAAGGCCGGCGCGGCCTCGGCCGGGGTGTCGGCGACCTGGTCACCCTTGCCGCGACAGCCACCCTGGAAGGTGTGGTAGAGGTGCAGCCAGTGGCCGACCTCGTGGGTGGCCGTGTCGCCCTCGTCGTACGGCGCCGCCGAACCGCCCGGCAGCGACTCGCCGAGGATGACCACGCCGTCCTGCGACGAGATGTTCTTGGTCGGGAAGGTCGCCCAGCCGAGCAGGCCGTCGTCGATCTCGCCGATGTAGACGTTGAGCGCGTTGTCGCCGCCCTGGCGCAGGGACGCCTTCATGTCTCGCTCCCCGGTCGAGCCGGAGATGATCGGATACCAGGCCGGGTTGATCGTGGTCTCCTGGCCGGCCACCTCGAAGGAGAACGGCGTGCCGGCGTACGCCGCGTTGAGCACGTCGATCTGGGCGTCGATGTTCGCCTGCGGGACGGCGCCGGTGGTGGCGTTCTCCTGGATGACGTGGATGTAGGTCGGGATCGTCGTCGGGCCGAGGGTGGCGCTGGCGCTCTTCTTCTTCCCACTCTCGGAGAGCGCGGAGGCGAGCGCCTTCTCCTTGGCGTCGACCTGCTTCGCGGTCAGATGGTTCGTGTCACGGACCTGCTTGGCGCCTTCGGCGACTCGGGCCGCTCCGGCCTCGTGCGGGTCGAAGCAGGCACCGCCTCCGATGGCCGCCTGCATCGCGGACGCGGGCGCCGCGGCTGCCAGACCTGATGCCACGAGCACTCCGAGTGCGCTCATCGCCACTGCTCTGCCGGCCAGCTTGGGAATCGACATGGGGTATCCCTTCCTGAGACAAGTTGCCTCAGGCTAGAGCAGAAATACCGCCAGGGGGAACGGCGTTACGGAGAATTTGCTGTTCGCGCAATCGAGTGCCGCAGATCAGCCGCACGCCGGCGCGGCCGGCAGCGGAGCGGGAACACCGATCGATGGCATGCCCAGCCCGACCGAGGCGGCCTCGGGCTCGGTCCGGCCCTGACGCGCCTCCCAGGCGTCGCCGGAACGGGTGCGGCGTACCTCGAGCACGGGGTTGTCGGCGACCAGGTGGTGCGGGGCCGCGTAGGTGATCTCGACCTTCACCATGTCGCCAGGACGTACGCCCTCGGCACCGGCCGCGTTGAAGTGGACCAGCCGGTTGTCGGGAGCGCGACCGGAGAGCCGGTGGGTCTCGGAGTCCTTGCGGCCCTCCCCCTCGGCGACCATCAGCTCGAGCGTACGTCCGACGTTCTTCTTGTTCTCCTCGTAGGCGATCTCGTTGACGAGGTCGACGAGCCGTCCGTAGCGGTCCTTGACGACCTCGGGAGAGATCTGGTCGGGGAGGTCGGCGGCGGGGGTGCCGGGACGCTTGGAGTACTGGAACGTGAAGGCGCTCGCGAAGCGCGACTCACGCACCACGTCCATGGTGCCCTGGAAGTCCTCCTCGGTCTCCCCCGGGAACCCGACGATGATGTCGGTGGTGATCGCCGCGTGCGGGATCGCCGCGCGGACCCGCTCGATGATGCCGAGGAACTTGGTGGACCGGTAGGAGCGCCGCATCGCCTTCAGCACGCGGTCGGAGCCGGACTGCAGCGGCATGTGCAGCGACGGCATCACGTTGGGCGTCTCGGCCATCGCCTCGATGACGTCGTCGGTGAACTCCGCGGGGTGCGGGCTCGTGAACCGCACGCGCTCGAGCCCCTCGATCTCGCCGCAGGCGCGCAGCAGCTTCGAGAAGGCCTGCCGGTCGCCGAACTCCACGCCGTAGGCGTTGACGTTCTGGCCCAGCAGGGTGACCTCGGTGACGCCCTCGGCGACCAGCGCCTCGATCTCGGCGAGGATCTCGCCCGGTCGCCGGTCCTTCTCCTTGCCGCGCAGGCTCGGGACGATGCAGAAGGTGCAGGTGTTGTTGCAGCCCACGCTCACTGACACCCAGGCGGCATAGGCCGACTCGCGCTTGGTCGGCAGCGTGGACGGGAAGACCTCGAGGGACTCCAGGATCTCGACCTGGGCCTCCTCCTGCACCCGGGCCCGCTCGAGCAGCACCGGGAGCGAGCCGATGTTGTGCGTCCCGAACACCACATCGACGTACGGCGCCTTCTTCGTGATCGTCGCCCGGTCCTTCTGCGCGAGGCAGCCGCCGACGGCGATCTGGAGGTCCGGGTTGGCCGCCTTGATCGGGGCCAGGTGGGAGAGGTTGCCGTAGAGCTTGTTGTCGGCGTTCTCCCGGACCGCGCAGGTGTTGAAGACGACCACGTCGGCCTGCGTACCCTCGGTCGCCTTCAGGTAGCCGGCATCCTCGAGCAGACCCGAGAGGCGCTCGGAGTCGTGGACGTTCATCTGGCAGCCGTAGGTGCGGACTTCGTACGTACGGGCCGATGCGGAGCTCGAGGCGGTGGACACGGTCATAGCGTCCTCAAGAGTACGGCGATCAGGTCCAACGGCAGGAAATCCCGACCAGTTATCTGCTTGTAACCGATACCGGGGACCAAGTCATGGATGTGCAATGCAGGATGTGGTTAGGTCTGCGGCATGACCGTGCTTGACACCGAACCCGCCAGCGCACCCTCGGGCGACGCCCTGGTCGTTCTTGACCACGTCGACAAGCACTACGGCGACCTGCACGTGCTCCAGGACATCAACATGGAGATCAAGCGTGGCGAGGTCGTCGTGGTGATCGGGCCCTCGGGTTCGGGGAAGTCGACCCTCTGCCGCACGATCAACCGGCTGGAGACGATCGACTCGGGGACGATCACGCTCGACGGCAAGGAACTGCCCGCCGAGGGCAAGGGCCTGGCCAAGCTGCGGGCCGAGGTCGGGATGGTCTTCCAGAGCTTCAACCTCTTCGCCCACAAGACGATCCTGCAGAACGTCACGCTCGGCCCGATGAAGGTGCGCAAGCTGAAGAAGGCAGCGGCCGAGGCCGAGGCCAACAAGCTGCTCGACCGCGTCGGTGTGGGCGCCCAGGCCGCGAAGTACCCGGCCCAGCTCTCCGGCGGTCAGCAGCAGCGCGTCGCGATCGCCCGGGCGCTGGCGATGAAGCCGCAGGTGATGCTCTTCGACGAGCCCACCTCCGCCCTCGACCCGGAGATGGTCAAGGAGGTGCTCGACGTCATGGTCAGCCTCGCCAAGGAGGGCATGACCATGATCGTGGTCACCCACGAGATGGGCTTCGCCCGCGTCGCCGCCGACCGTGTCGTCTTCATGGCCGACGGCCAGATCGTCGAGTCCAACACCCCGGCAGAGTTCTTCGACAACCCGCAGTCCGAGCGCGCCAAGGACTTCCTCGGCAAGATCCTCAAACACTGAAACGTACGTCTCGGGTGAGCCGTCGGCTCGCAAGCCCCTGCATGACAACTCAACACTCATTCCAGAAGGTGGATTCGATGAAGTTCCAGAAGATCGCCGCGGTCGCGGGCGTTCTCGCGCTCGCCGGCTCGCTCGCTGCCTGTGGCGGCAACGACGACACCGGCTCCGACGCCGGCGGCGACAAGATCAAGATCGGCATCAAGTTCGACCAGCCGGGCCTCGGTTTCAAGGAGGCCGACGGTGACTACTCCGGCTTCGACGTCGACATGGCCGAGTACATCGCCGAGGGCCTCGGCTACGACGACGACCAGATCGAGTGGGTCGAGGCCGTCTCCGCCAACCGCGAGACGTTCCTCAAGGACGGCACCGTCGACATGATCCTGGCGACGTACTCGATCACCGACGAGCGCAAGGCCGAGGTCGACTTCGCGGGTCCCTATTACGTTGCCGGTCAGGATCTCCTGATCCGCGCCGACGACACCTCGATCGCAGGCCCGGATGACATGAAGGGCAAGAAGATCTGCTCCGTCACCGGCTCCACCTCCGCCCAGAAGGTCAAGGACGAGTACGGCGCGGTGCCGCAGGAGTTCGATTCCTACAGCAAGTGCATCAACGCCCTTCAGGGCGGCCAGATCGATGCCCTGACGACCGACGACATCATTCTCGCGGGCTACGCCGAGCAGTTCCCCGGTGAGTTCAAGATCGTCGGCCAGCCGTTCTCCGAGGAGAACTACGGCGTCGGCCTGCCCAAGGGCAGCGAGGACCGCGACAAGATCAACGACCTGATCGAGAAGTCCTTCGAGGACGGCGCTTGGGAAGAGGCGTTCAACGACAACCTCGGCAACTCCGGCTACGAGCTGCCGGAGCCGCCGACGGTCGACCGCTACTGAGCGAAGCGTTCAGCCAGACCCGAGTCGGCGGATCCTGACCCGCTTCTTGCGAAGCGAAGCGAGCAATAGGGTCAGGATCCGCCGACTCGGGGCGAGCCATAAGACGGACCACCAAAGAACCGAAAGTACCCAATGGACCTTTTCTCCGAGTACGGGTCGGCCATCCTCGAAGCGTTCGGGCTGACCCTGAGACTCGCCGTCTTCAGCGGTTTCTTCTCGCTCCTGCTCGGCGTCGTACTGGCCGTTTTCCGTGTCTCCCCGGTGCCGGTTCTCCGCTGGGTCGGCGCCGCGGTCGTCTACACGTTCCGCAACACGCCGCTGACGCTGGTGATGTTCTTCGCGCTCTTCGGGCTCGTTTACCAACTCCACATCTACGGTCCCCCAGACGAAGTCACGCTCTCACTGAGCGAGCAGAATTTCTGGATGGCCGTACTGGCGTTGTCCGTTTACACCTCGACGTTCGTGTGCGAGGTCCTCCGGTCCGGGATCAACACCGTTCCGCTGGGTCAGGCGGAGGCAGCTCGGGCGATCGGCCTCACCTTCTCCCAGAATCTCCGGTTGATCGTCCTCCCGCAGGCGCTCCGATCGGTGCTCAACCCGCTGGCCAGCGTCATGATCGCGATGATCAAGAACACCACGGTCGCCGTCACCATCGGCGTCGTCACGGCCACGGGCGTCAACGAAGCGTCCGGTCAGATGCGGACGATGATGGAGAACGAGGCCGACCAGATCGTGTTGATCTTCATCATCTTCTCGATCGGCTTCATGATCCTGACCCTGCCGGTCGGCTTCCTCGCCGGTTGGGCATCCAAGAAGTTCGCGGTGATCCGATGAGTGCCTCTGTTCTCTACGACGCTCCCGGCCCCCGCGCCAAGGCCCTCAACTGGGGTTACTCGGCGATCGCGCTCGTCGCGCTCGGTGCCGTCGGGTGGTTCATCTACTCGAAGTTCGAGGAGACCGGCCAGTGGGAGGCGGAGAAGTGGACGCCTTTCCTCGACGCCGATGTCTGGAATAACCTCCTGATCCCCGGCCTGATCGGCACGCTGAGCGCGTTCGCGGTCGGCTCGGTGCTCGCGCTGGTCTTCGGGTTCGTCTTCGCCGTCGGGCGCCTCTCAGACCTGAAGTTCATCAGTGTCCCGTGCGGTGTCGTCGTCGAGTTCTTCCGCGCGATCCCGATGCTGCTGCTGATGTTCTTCATCTACTTCATGCAACCCTCTCTCGGGATCACGCCGACCAGCATCTTCTGGGCCGTCGTGCTCGGTCTGATGCTCTACAACGGGTCGGTCATCGCCGAGATCCTCCGCGCCGGCGTGCACGCGCTTCCGAAGGGCCAGAAGGAGGCCGGCGTAGCCATCGGTCTGACGCCCGGCCAGGTGATGCGTACCATCCTGCTGCCACAGGCGGTTCGGTCGATGCTGCCCGCGATCATCGCTCAGCTCGTGGTGCTGTTAAAGGACACCGCACTGGGCTACGTGCTCGGCTACAGCGAGCTCCTCAGCCAGGTTAAGCAGCTCGACGGCAACTTCCACAACCTGATCCCCGCAGCGATCGTGGTGGCAGTCATCTACATCGTCCTGAACACGATCCTGGGCCTGGTCGCCACTTGGATCGAGGCACGTACGCGGCGGGTGAGGCACACGGCCGGCCCCGTCGGCCACGCCGAGGATCCGAACCTCGACGTCAACGCGCCGCATCTCCTCAACGAGGAACCGCCGACCAAGGTCTGAAACGTTCGGTACGGCAACGGCCCGCTGCCTCTTTCGGGCAGCGGGCCTCCCCGCTTGCGGAGTGGGATCTTTCTGGAACCACATTCCCAGCGGGGAGGCCTGGACCGCATACATCGACACCGTCTTGACCTAATATGGCCGTGGCCCGAATGAACAAGCGGCCGGGATATGCACCTATCGGATTGAAGAGCACGGGCGCGGGGTTGCTGGCCGCCTACGCCCGATTCCCAGACGGGAGTCCTAGGTCGCCAAGTAAATGGAATCCGCGGCCGTGCATGAGCGACTCATTCGGCGCGCCGCCGCATCATATGCGCATGCCTTAAAGAACATCGCGCCGGGCTCGGCCAGATTCTTGTTGCACTTCACCCATCTGCCGGCTCCAAGCCTGTTTCTGCAAACGAACTTCGTGGTGCGCGATCCGCCGGCGATCACAGACACCCTCGCGATGGCCGAGCGTCCGTCTGCTCTCATGTCTTTGACCCACACCACGTCACCGGCGCGTCGCCAGCAGGCGACTGCGCTGGATCCGCCGGCTTCGGCGTAGCTGTTGCACGTCATTCCCCGAGTTGAGGGCGCACCAGACGCTGACGACGGTGTGATCCAACTGAAACCAGCGAAATTGGCGGGCACCCCCCACGCCGCGAACGCTGGCCCCTGCCCAAGACTAGGAGAAAGGGCGATCGCAAGGGAGAGGATGGCCAACGACAGCGAGCGAAGGAGTCCCGGATTCATTCTCCTTTCATATCAGCCAAATGGAAGCTAAGTGACGGAAACACATAAAGACCCTATCGCCACGCCAGCGACCCTGAGACCTGGGATTGATTGGGCAAGAGCGCTGATGCACGGACCACTGAGTCGACGAACCATCCCGGAGACGCCACCACGTTGGCGCGCTCTTACTTCTTTGTCTTAGGAGTCACCCAGAGGTTGATCGTGCCCTCGATGGCCACGGTGCCGTCCTCACGGATGCCCTTGACGCGCACCGCGAGATCACCGTCGGCGGTGTCCCACTGCTCCTGATCGGTCTCAGCGATGCAGGTGATGTCGGTGGAGGCCTTGGCTGTGTAGGAAACGGTCATCCCCTTGGGGATCCAGCGCTTGTCGCGCGGGATGGTGACCTCCGCAAGGGCACCCATCGCCATCTCGAGACCGTTGCACAGCGCGATGGCGTGCACGGTCCCGATGTGGTTGTGGTTGCCCTTGCGGTTGGGCACGATGACCTCTGCATAGTTGGGCCGCAGCTGGTTGACCAGCGGGTGGATCGACCCGAAGTAGGGCGCCTTCTTCGAGAAGGCGACCGAGAATGCTCTCTTGCCGACAACGGGGACACGGTTGAAGGACTTCCAGAGGTCGTAGAGCTGGCTCATGCTGGTCAGGTTACCCGAGGGTAACCTCCTCCCCTCTCCTGGCCCGAGATCAGGAGAGGGAGAGGAAGACCTTCTCGAGCTCCTCGATCTGCTCCGGGCGGTCTCCGTCTGCGTGCGCGCGGCGCAGCTCGTTGGAGAGCAGCGCGAAGGCCGCCTTGTCGAGGGCCCTGGTCACTGCCTTGAGCTGGCCGACCACATCGGCGAGCTCGCGGCCGTCTTCGATCATTCGGAGCACGCCACCGAGCTGGCCCTGAGCCCGGCGGACTCGATTGACCACGCTCGTCGTCTCCGCGTCCCGAGGTTGGGGGACGGTCACGTCGTCGGTCAAAGTGTTGCCTTCCATCGTTTCTGGCATCATTCCTGGCTCGTTGTTGTATCCCCCGGGGGACAACGGTCCAGACCAGTCGGCGTTACGGTTCTTTCTGGTTGATTCCGGTTTTCGCCTACATGGGGCCGAAGTTCGTGCTAGTCGCCCGTCTGCCACACGATCTCGACACGGTTGCCGAACGGATCGCGGACATGGAAGCGCTGGAATCCGTCGGCGTTGTGACGCTGGCTCCAGTCGACGTCGAATCCCAGGCTCGCCAACCTCGCACCCATGGCCTCCAGGTCCGCCTCGGTCTCGACCGCCAGAGCAGGATGGGCCTTGGCCTGCGGTCGGTGCGGGTCCTCGACGCCGAGGTGGATCTCCGCGCCGCCCGGCGAGCGGAACCAGGCGCCACCGCGCTTGGCCAGCTCGGCCGGCTTCGGCACCTCGGACAACCCGAGGCCATCGGCGTAAAAGGTCCGGGCCTCGTCCTCGTGGCCGGCGGGCATGCCGACCTGCACGTGATGGATGCGCATCATGCCTCCAGTCTGCGGGCGACCACGAAGACGCGGCGGAACGGGAGCAGGACGAAACTGTTTCCTACCGAATCGTTTCTTACGGGATAAGCCTGTGCCAGACGGTTCTTGAGCTCCTCGGCGAACGGCGCGAAGAGACCCGCCTCCTCGAGCGCCGCAGCCGTGGGGCGCAGGCTCGTTCCGGCGATCCAGGTGAAGACCGGGTCCTCGCCCCTCAGCACGTGCAGGTACGTCGTCTCCCAGGCATCGACCTCGAAGCCCTCCCTCGCCAGCACGTCGTAGTAGTCGGCCGGGTCGTGCGACCCGGGCGCCTCGAGGTGACGGGCGTGCTCGGCGTAGGGCTCCTCGGCGGCCAGCTCCTCGCGGAGCCTGTGACTGGGCGCATCGAAGTTGCCCGGGACCTGGAAGGCGAACCAGCCGCCCTTCCCGACCGCGCCGGCGAGCATCGGGAGCAGGTCCAGATGGCCAGGAACCCACTGGAGGGTGGCGTTGGAGAGGAGTACGTCGACCGATCCCGGCACCACCGAGTCGGCCCAGTCGCGAAGGTCCGCCACCGCGAAGTCCACGCCGTCGACGGTCGCGCGTGCCTTGTCGATCATCGGCGCACTCGAGTCGAGGCCGACGACCCTGGCCTCCGGCCAGCAGTCGGCTGCAAGGGCGGTCAGGTTGCCGGGACCGCAGCCGAGGTCGACCACCGTCTTCGGACGATCCATCCCTACCCGGCGAAGGAGGTCGACGAAGGGCCGACCTCGCTCGTCGGAGTAGGTCAGGTAGCGCTCGGGATCCCATGCGGTCATGGCGTACGTCCTCTCGATTTCTCTTGACGTCAAGATAATCAGATCGTCTCGCCGACTTGTCTCGATGTCAAGATTCTCGATGAGGCGATCTTGGGCTAGGCTCTCGCCATGCGCGACGAAGTCGACGATCTGAGCGAGGCCTGGGCACACGAGCGGCCCGACCTGGACCTGGGTCCCGTCGAGATCTTCTCGCGTCTCTCCCGCCTCTCGCGTCACCTCGACCTCGCTCGACGCGACGCGTTCTCGGGCTCCGGGATCGAGTCGTGGGAGTTCGACGTGCTCGCCGCCCTCCGCCGAGCGGGCGACCCCTATGAGCTCTCCCCCGGCAGGCTGCTGCGCGAGACCCTGGTGACCAGCGGGACCATGACCAACCGCGTCGACCGGCTCACCTCGCGTGGCCTGGTCGAGCGGCTGCCGGATCCGGCGGACCGCCGCGGCGTCCTCGTTCGCCTCACCCCCGACGGCAAGGCGACCGTCGACAGCGCCTTCGAGGCCCTGCTCGCGGCCGAGCGGGAGTTCCTCGACAGCCTCTCCGACGACCAGCAGAGCCACCTCACCGATCTGCTGCGCCGCCTGCTGGTCCCCTTCTCATCCTGACCAAGAACCCCGCCGAGTCGGCCCGTCCTGACCAAGAACCCCGCCGAGTCGGCCCGTCCTGACCGAAATCCTCGCCGAGTCGGCTCGTCATAACGCGCCGACTCGGCACCGGATCTCGTCACAACGCGCCGACTCGGCAGAGTTGCGGACCAGCTACTCCAGAACCTCGGCCGCCTCGAGCCACTCCAGCTCGAGGTCGTCCTTCTCCGCGGCGAGCTGGTTCAGCTCTGCACTGAGCTCGGCGAGCCGGGTGTAGTCGTTGACCGCCTCGGCCATCGCGAGCTCGAGCTTCTGCTGCTGCTCGGCGATCCGCTCGAGCTGCTTGTCGATCCTGGCGACGATCTTCCTCGCCGCTCGCTCCTCGGCAGAGCCGGCCTTTGCCTTCGACGGGCTCGCAGATACCGTCTCGGCCGACGCGAGCGACGCCTCGGCCCGCGGGGCCGACGCCTGGGCAGGGATCGGGAGGCGGCGCTCGAGATACTCGTCGACACCGCGCGGGAGCATGGAGATCTGGCCGTCGCCGAGAAGGGCCCAGACGGAGTCGGTGACCCGCTCGAGGAAATAGCGGTCGTGGGAGACGACGATCAGGGTGCCGGGCCAGGCGTCGAGGAAATCCTCGAGGACGTTGAGCGTCTCGATGTCGAGGTCGTTGGTCGGCTCGTCGAGCAGCAGTACGTTGGGCTCGGTGAGCAGCAGGCGCAGCAGCTGGAAGCGGCGGCGCTCGCCGCCGGAGAGGTCGCCGATGCGCGTGACCAGTTTGTCGCCGGTGAAGCCGAAGCGCTCCAGCATCGAGGTCGCCGAGAGCTCCTGGCCGTCGGTCGTCTTGGTGACGCGCTTGATCGACTCGACAGTCGGGAGGACCCGCGCCTCCGGATCGAGGTCATCGAGCTGCTGGGTCAGGTGCTGGAGAGCGATGGTGCGGCCGTGGCGTACCTTCCCCACGGCAGGCGGGAGGGAGCCGTCCAAGAGCGACAGCACCGAGGTCTTGCCGGCGCCGTTGACGCCGACGATGCCGATCCGGTCTCCCGGACCGATGCGCCAGGTCGCGTGCGACAGCAGCTGTCGCTCGCCACGGAAGAGGTCGACGTCCTCGACGTCGATGACGTCCTTGCCGAGCCGCTGGGCGGCGAACTTCTGCAGCTCGAAGCGGTCCCGCGGCGGAGGTACGTCCTCGATGAGCTGGTTGGCGGCATCGATGCGGAACTTCGGCTTGGACGTACGCGCCGGGGCGCCGCGGCGCAGCCAGGCCAGCTCCTTGCGGACCAGGTTCTGGCGGCGTACCTCGGTGGCGGCGGCCTGACGGGACCGTTCGGCCTTGGCGAGCACGAAGGCGGCGTAGCCACCCTCGTAGGCGTCGACCTGACCGTCGTGGACCTCCCAGGTGAACTGGCACACCGCGTCGAGGAACCAGCGGTCGTGGGTGACCACGACGAGAGCGGACGAGCGCGCGGCCAGGTGTGAGGCGAGCCAGGCCACGGCTTCGACGTCGAGGTGGTTGGTCGGCTCGTCGAGGACGATCAGGTCGTGTTCCCCGAGCAGCAGCTCGGCCAGGGCACAGCGCCGACGCTCACCACCGGAGAGCCCCATCACCGCTCGGTCGAGGTCGATCCCGGCCAGGAGCTGCTCCACGATCTCCCGCAGTGCCGGGACGCCGGCCCACTCGTGGTCGGACCGCCCGCCGAGCACCGCCTCGCGGACGCTGTGGGAGTCGATGAGCTGGTCACCCTGGTGCAGGAACCCGACGAGCAGGCCACGCTGGCGGGAGACGCGGCCGGAGTCAGGCTCCTCGAGACCGGTCATCACCTGCAGGAGCGTCGTCTTCCCGTCGCCGTTGCGGCCGACGATGCCGACCCGCTCGCCGGCGTTGATGCCGAGGGAGACGTCGTCGAGGAGGGGCCGGATGCCGTACGCCTTGGAGACGTGCTCGAGGTTGAGGAGGTTCGCCATATCGCCTCCCATTGTCCCCGAGGGCGGTGAGGCAGCCCGCATCGCGGCGGCCATCCAGCGGCACACCGGGCGGACGAAGCGCCCCTGACCTGCTTAGACTCGGTGCAATGGCCGAGAAGACGCTCCGCGAGCACACCCATGGCTCGCGTCAGATGATCCTCGAAGCAGCGCTGCGGCTGGCCGCCGAGCGCGGCTATGTCGGCACGACGATGGCGCAGGTCCGCCGCGCGACCGGTCTCCCGCCCTCCTCGCTCTACTGGCACTTCTCCAACAAGGACCAGCTTCTCGCCGAGGCGCTCGAGCACGGCTA
The DNA here is from genome assembly GCF_042801335.1 of Nocardioides sp. NPDC057577. Taxonomy (NCBI): domain Bacteria; kingdom Bacillati; phylum Actinomycetota; class Actinomycetes; order Propionibacteriales; family Nocardioidaceae; genus Nocardioides; species Nocardioides sp. NPDC057577. Next base: position 12,732 of record NZ_JBHVGB010000162.1, read on the forward strand.
CACCCGCTGGCACCACGTCGCGCCGCGGTGGGAGCCGGCACCGATCGGCAACGACCTGCGCAAGGGCCTGCTGGCAAACCTACGGCGCACCACGTCGGACACCCACGGCGCCAAGGCCGACTGGTGGCGGATGGGCCTGATGCTCGCCCTCGAGTCCGGACCGACGGTCGGCGACGGTCCGCGCGAGCGGTTCCTCCAGATCCGCACCCAGACGATGGCCGAGTTCGAGCGGTGGTGGTCCGAGGCGGTCGACCTTGCGGCCCCGCACATCGAGACCCTCGCGCGGCTGACGCTCGCCGCCCACGACGGTCTCTTCGTCCACGCCCAGACCGACGAGCCCGCCGAGCTCGACCCGCTCCGGCGACGGCTCGCCGACGGGCTGGCCGAGGTCGCGGACGATCTCCGGGAGCAGGACCCGGCAGCCGTCCCGGAGCCCGTGGACCTGCCGCCGGTGACGTACGAGGGCAGGAGCAGCAGTCGCGAGAAGCTCGTCGCGGCAGCGCTGGAGGTAGCCGCGGAGAGCGGCTACGAGGGCGCCTCGATCAGCCGGATCTGCGCCGCGGCGGAGCTGCCGGCCTCCTCGGTCTACTGGCACTTCGCGAACAAGGACGACCTGTTCTCGGCCGCGGTTGACGACTCCTACCGCGCCTGGAGCAGCGCCCAGTCCTCGTGGCAGCCGCCGAGCGCTGACTGCGACTGCTCCACCGAGCTCCCTCTCTTGCTGAGGCCGCTGGTGGCCAGCCTGCACCGGCTGCCCCCGTTCCTGCGGATCGGCCTGATGCTGGTGCTCCCGACGCGGCCCGAGCCGCTTCCCGGCCGCGACCGGTTCCTTGCCGTACGCCGCCAGTCGCGAGACGACTTCGCCGGATGGTTCCGTGGAGCCCTCGGCGACGACGGACCCACGCATGCCGACGAGATGGCGGCGCTGCTGCTCGTGATCGCAGACGGACTTCTCTTTGCCGAGGCGCTCGACAGCGCCGACATGCCACCGGCCACGACCTCGGACCTGCTGGCGCGACTGGTGACGGCGACGCCGTTTCATACACAGATCAGCCACTGACCTACTACCGTAGGTCCACAGAAGGTTTACGGCGCTAACGTGCGGAAACGCATGGAACTGTATGCCGTGTCATCTATTTCCGCAGGTCAGGAATGAGATTTATCCAACATTTGCTCCACAACCTCCGGAACGATCGTTACAGTGACTGCTGTCACAGAGAGTTGGAGGCCCCAGATCCCCCCTTCGTGGTGCCTCCGTCTCATTAAGGAGATCCCCCCATGAGCGTCACTGCTATCCCCACCCTGGCTAGTCAGCACGACCATGAAGGTGCCGCGAGGACGACCTCCTCGGCGACCCCGTCTGCGACGAAGGCCCTCCAGATCCTGGAGGCATTTCTCGGAGCCGGCCCGAAGCTCGGTGTCAGCGAGATCGCTCGCACCGCGGGCCTTCCCAAGTCGACCGCCTTCCGCCTCCTGCGCCACCTCGAGCAGAGCGGGTACGTCGAGCGCATCGGCCGCCACTACGTACTCGGCCGGCGACTCTTCGAGCTCGGCAACGCGGTCCAGATCTGCCGCCCGCAGGGCATCCGCGAGACCGCGATGCCGCATCTGGCCGAGCTCTACGTAGCGACCGGCAAGACCGTGCACCTCGCCATCCTCGAGGGCACCGACATCGTCATCCTGGAGAAGATCACCGGACGCGGTGGCATCCAGCCGGACACGTACGTCGGCGGGCGAGCTCCCGCCGCCTGCTCCGCGCTCGGCAAGGCGATCCTCTCGTTCAGCGACCGCAACCACATCGCGGCCGTGCTCGAGTCCGGTCTGGTGAGGCGCACTCGCCATTCGCACGGCGACCCGGCAAAGTTCCTCGCCGAGCTCCGCCGCGCCAACAGCGAGCGCATCGCCTTCGACCGCGAGGAGGCCCAGCTCGGCATCGTCTGTGCCGCGGTCCCGATCATGATCGAGGGCCGTGCGATCGCCGCCGTCTCCGTCTCCGGAGGTGCCGCCGGATTCAACGCCGCCAGCATCACCCGCCACCTGCGCCGTGCCGCCGCGGCCATCTCGGACGAGGTCGTCTCCAGCGCCGCCTGACGCCCGTCGAGGCGTCACCTACGTCGGCCGAGGCGTCGGTTTCGTCGGTCGAGAAGTCATGCGCTGACGTCTCGACCGACGTACCAGACGTCTCGGCCGACCGGGCTGTCGCGGCGGC
>NZ_JBHVGB010000163.1:0-14383 GCF_042801335.1 Nocardioides sp. NPDC057577
ACCCCAGGGGTCGGCGGCCGTCAGGAGAAGCCGGTCAGGACTTGTTGGCCTTGCGCGCCCGGCTCGCGATCTTGGCGCGGTCGTTCTGGTCGAGGATGACCTTGCGGATCCGGACCTGCTCGGGGGTGACCTCGACGCACTCGTCCTCGCGGCAGAACTCCAGGCACTGCTCGAGGGAGAGCTTCTTCGGCGGGATCAGCTTCTCGAAGTTGTCGGAGGTGGCGGAGCGGACGTTGGTCTGCTGCTTCTCCTTGGTGATGTTGACGTCCATGTCGTCCTGGCGGGAGTTCTCGCCGACGATCATGCCCTCGTAGACCTCGGTGGTCGGCTCGACGAACATGACACCGCGCTCCTGGAGCGAGGTCATCGCGTAAGCCGTGGCCGCGCCGGCCCGGTCGGCGACCAGCGAGCCGTTGTTGCGCGAGCGGATCTCCCCGGCCCAGCGGTCATAGCCCTCGGAGATGTGGTGGGCGATGCCGGTGCCGCGGGTCTCGGTGAGGAACTCGGTGCGGAAGCCGATCAGGCCGCGCGCCGGCACGATGAACTCCATGCGCACCCAGCCGGTGCCGTGGTTGGTCATGCCTTCCATGCGGCCCTTGCGGTTGGCGAGCAGCTCGGTGATCGTGCCGAGGAACTCCTCCGGGGCGTCGATGGTGAGGCGCTCGAACGGCTCGTGGAGCTTGCCGTCGATCTCGCGGGTGACCACCTGCGGCTTGCCGACGGTCAGCTCGTAGCCCTCGCGACGCATCTGCTCGACCAGGATCGCCAGCGCCAGCTCGCCGCGGCCCTGGACCTCCCAGGCGTCGGGACGCTCGGTGTTGAGGATCCTCAGCGAGACGTTGCCGACGAGCTCGGAGTCGAGGCGGTCCTTGACCAGGCGCGCGGTCACCTTGCCGCCCTTGACCTTGCCGACCAGCGGCGAGGTGTTGGTGCCGATCGTCATCGAGATGGCGGGCTCGTCCACGTGGATCAGCGGCAGCGCGACCGGGTTCTCCGGGTCGGCGAGGGTCTCGCCGATGGTGATCTCGGGGATGCCCGCGACGGCGACGATGTCGCCGGGGCCGGCCTGCTCGCCGGGCTTGCGCTCGAGTCCCTCGGTGATGAGGAGCTCGGTGATGCGTACGTTCTTCGTCTCGCCGTTGCGCTGCATCCAGGCGACGTTCTGGCCCTTCTTCAGGGTGCCCTGGTGGATGCGGACCAGCGCGAGGCGGCCCAGGAACGGGGAGGCGTCGAGGTTGGTGACGTGAGCCTGCAGCGGCGCGCCGGCCTCGTAGGTCGGGGCCGGGATGGTCTCCATGATCGTGGAGAAGAGCGGCTCGAGGTCCTTGGAGTCGGGCAGGGTGCCGTTCTCCGGCTGCTCCAGGCTCGCCACGCCGGCCTTGCCGGAGGCGTAGATCACCGGGAAGTCGAGGGCGTCCTGGCTGTGGGAGTCGTCGAGCAGGTCCATGAAGAGCTCGTACGTCTCGTCGACGACCTCCTCGATGCGGGCGTCGGGGCGGTCGACCTTGTTGACCACCAGCACGACCGGCATGTCGGCGTTGAGCGCCTTGCGCAGCACGAAGCGGGTCTGGGGGAGGGGCCCTTCGCTCGCGTCCACCAGGAGCACGATCCCGTCGACCATCGACAGGCCGCGCTCGACCTCACCACCGAAGTCGGCGTGGCCGGGGGTGTCGATGATGTTGATCGTCATCCCCTCGGGCGCGCTCGGCCCGTTGTAGTGGATGGCGGTGTTCTTCGCGAGGATGGTGATGCCCTTCTCGCGCTCCAGGTCACCGGAGTCCATGACGCGGTCCTCGACCGATTCCATGGCGTGCTCGGAGAAAGCACCGGCCTGCTTGAGCATGGCGTCGACCAGCGTGGTCTTGCCGTGGTCGACGTGCGCAACGATGGCGACGTTGCGGAGATTGGCCTTGAGGATCTCGGACATGTGCGAAGCGGCTCGATTTCTGGCGCGGGACGGGACATCTGATCTTATCCGCCGTGACCTCCTTGACCCGCATCCGGAGATGACGGTTGGCTGAGGGCCATGACTTCTCGGAAACACGTCTGCCAGATCGTGCCTCCATATCTCATGCAGCGGCTCAACGCCGGCCGCCTCGACCAGGACAACGCATTTCGAGCCGCTCGGACCGAGCACCTGACCAGGGTTCTCGCCCAAGGCCCCGCTCCGGAAGCCGGCGCGACCGCCGCCGAGGCCGGGGACTGGACGGTCTACACCGCGAACAACGGCACCGACCTGCCCGGGGAGAAGGTCCGCGCCGCGGGCGACCCGGAATCGGGCGACGAGAGCGTCGACGAGGCCGCGGCCGGCATCACCGGCTCGCTGGCGCTCTTAGAGGAGGTCTACGGCCGCGACTCCTACGACGGCCGGGGCATCGAGGTCGTGATGACCGTCCACTACGACCGCGACTACGCCAACGCCTTCTGGGACGGCACCCAGCTGGTCTTCGGTGACGGTGACGGCGAGATCTTCCAGCGGTTCACCAAGGCCGTCGACGTGATCGGTCACGAGCTCTCCCACGCGGTCACCGAGCACACCGCCGGACTCGTCTACCAGGGCCAGCCCGGCGCGCTCAACGAGTCGATGTCGGACGTGTTCGGCTCCTGCCTCAAGCAGCGCCTGCTCGGCCAGAGCGCCGAGGAGGCCGACTGGATCATCGGCGCAGGCCTGTTCACCGAGTCGGTCCAGGGGGTCGGGCTGCGGCACATGCTCGAGCCCGGGACCGCCTACGACGACCCCACCCTGGGCAAGGACCCGCAGCCGGCCCACATGGACGACATCTACGACGGCGCCGACGACAACGGCGGCGTCCACATCAACTCCGGCATCCCCAACCGAGCCTTCGCCCTCGCCGCCAAGGCGATCGGCGGCAGCTCGTGGGAGGGCGCCGGCAAGATCTGGTACGCGGCGCTGACCAACGGCGCCGTCACCACCGACACCGACTTCGCCGGGTTCGCCGCGGCCACCATCGCCGAGGCCGGCGACCAGGCCGAGGCGGTCACCACTGCCTGGTCCGAGGTCGGGGTCACCCCGGCGTCAGGCACCCCCGCGCCCGACGGTGAGGCGCCGACGCTGGTGAAGGTCCGCCGCAGCGGCGGTTTCCTGGGACGTACCAAGGAGGGGTCGGCCGAGCTCGCGCCCTCGGCCGCGCAGGTGGCCACCGTGCGCAACCTGGTCGCCGGCGGCGCCGCTCCTTCGAAGCCGAAGGGGGCCGACCGCTACATCTACGAGTTCGAGGTCGACGGCCGGACCGTCGTCGTGCACGAGGGCGACATGAGCGCTGAGCTGCGCGCCGTCGCCAACGAGCTGCTGGAGAGCTGACCCTCAGGAGAGGGCGCGGTCGAGCGCGGCCTCGACGTGCACGGTGATCGCGTCGAGGATGGGTACGTCGACATCGCTGGGCCGCACCAGGAGGCTGAGCTCGGAGGCGCCGAGGATCACACCGTCGGAGCCTGCGTCCCACAGCTCGTGGACGACCTCGAGGACCCGCTTGCGGGAGCCCGCCACCACGTTCCGATGGATGAGCTCCTCGTAGAGGATCGAGTCGAGCATCTCCACGTGCAGGGTGTCGGGCAGGTTCACGTCGACGCCGTGGTCGGAGATGCGCTGGGCGAAGAAGTCGTTCTCCACGGTGTAGCGGGAGGCGAGGAACCCGGCCTTGGTGATGCCGAGCTCCTTGGCCTTCGCGGCGAGCTCGTCGGCCAGGTGCAGCACGGGTACGTCGACGGCGGCCGCCACCTCGTCGTAGACCTTGTGGAAGGTGGTGGTGCACAGCAGGATGAAGTCGGCACCGCCGGCCACCACGCTGCGGGCCGCGGCGGTCAGGATCTCGGCGACCTGGTCCCAGGACTCCTTCTCCTGAAGGGCCGTCAGCTCGGCCAGGTCGACGGAGGCCAGCACGATCTTGGCGGAGTGGAGACCGCCGAGCCGCTCCTGGACACCCTTGTTGAGTCCCTCGTAGTAAGCGGCGGTGCTTTCCCAGCTCATGCCGCCGATGAGTCCGATCGTCTGCACGTCATCGAGTGTGACACCGTCGGAGGCTGCGTACGGAATCCTCGGCGCCCCTGACCAGCGCAGATAGCGGTCAGCTCTCGCGGTGCACCTTGTGCGGGGCGGCCTGGGCGCGCGGCTTGATCACCAGCTCGTCGATGTTGACGTGAGCCGGGCGGGTGGCCATCCAGACGATCGCGTCGGCGACGTCCTCGGCGATCAGCGGGTCCGCGACGCCGTGGTAGACCTTGTCGGCCGCTGCCTGGTCGCCGCCGAGGCGCACGAGCGAGAACTCCTCGGTCTGGACCATGCCCGGTGCGATCTCCATGATCCGCACCGGCTTGTCGACGATCTCCAGGCGCAGCGCCTCGGTGACCGCACGGGTGCCGAACTTGGCCGCGTTGTAGCCCGCGCCGCCCTCGTAGGCACGCCGGCCGGCGATCGAGCCGACGTTGATGACCGCGCCTGCTCCCGAGGCGATCAGCGCCGGGAGCAGCGCCTTGGTCACCCGGGTCAGGCCGATCACGTTGACCTCGAACATCGCCTGCCACTTGGTCAGGTCGGCCTCGGCCACCTGGTCCACGCCGAAGGCGCCGCCGGCGTTGTTGACCAGCAGGTCGAGACGGTCCCCGACCGCCTCGACGAGAGCGGCGACGGAGTCGTCGGAGGTGACGTCGGTCGCGATCGCGGTGCCGCCGATCTCCTCGGCCAGCGCCTCGATCCGGTCGGCGCGGCGAGCGGCGAGGAAGACGTGGTAGCCCTCCTTGGCGAGCTGGCGGGCGGTGGCGGCGCCGATCCCGCTCGAGGCGCCGGTGACGACAGCATTCTTGGACGACATGGAGCCATTCTCTCGTCGCTCGCTCGACTTTGCTCACCGGGTCCCACGATCGAAGACGTTTCACGCGGGTTCGCGCGGCCGGGAATGATCGACGAGGTCCGCGTGTTGAGAGACGGGACCACAGGCGTACACACAAAGGGGCAGGAATGATCCACCGCGTAGCGATGGTCAGTCTGCACACCTCTCCGCTCGACCAGCCCGGCACCGGTGACGCCGGCGGCATGAACGTCTACGTGCTCGAGCTCTCGCGGCGGCTGGCCACCCAGGGCATCGCGGTCGACATCTTCACGCGCGCGACCTCGTCGCGCCTGCCGCAGGTCGTGGAGGCGTACGACGGGGTGGCGGTCCACCACGTCCATGCCGGTCCGTTCGAGGGGCTGGCCAAGGGTGACCTGCCCGGGCAGCTGTGCACGTTCGCGCGTGAGGTGCTCCGCGCGGAGGCGTCCAACCCGCCGGGCTACTTCGACGCCGTGCACTCCCACTACTGGCTCTCCGGCCAGGTCGGGGCGCTCTCCCGCGACCGCTGGGGTGTGCCGCTGGTGCACTCGATGCACACCATGGCCAAGGTCAAGAACGAGGCGCTCGCCGAGGGCGACTGTCCCGAGCCGGAGGCTCGCGTGATCGGCGAGGAGCAGGTCGTCGAGGCCTCCGACATGCTGATCGCCAACACCGACCTCGAGGCCAAGCAGCTGATCAACATGTACGACGCGGATCCGGGCCGTGTCGCCGTCGTGCATCCCGGGGTCGACCTGCGGGTCTTCCGTCCGCGCGGGCGGGCCGCGGCGCGTGCCGCGCTCGGGCTCCCCGCCCGGGCTCATGTGCTCCTCTTCGCCGGTCGCATCCAGCCGCTCAAGGCTCCGGATGTGCTGTTGCGGGCGGCCGCGGTCATGCTCGCCCGCGACCCGTCGCTGCGCCGCAACCTCGTCGTCCCGATCGTCGGCGGTCCCTCCGGCTCCGGTCTCGAGCACCCGACCGGGCTGGCCGATCTGGCTGCTGAGCTGGGGATATCCGACGTGGTCCGGTTCGTCCCGCCGGTGCGTCAGGACGAGCTCGCGCTCTGGTACTCGGCCGCCTCCGTCGTCGCCGTCCCCTCCTACAACGAGTCGTTCGGACTGGTCGCCGTCGAGGCCCAGGCCTGCGGCACGCCCGTGGTCGCGGCCGCGGTCGGCGGTCTGACCACGGCGGTGCGCCACGGCCGCAGCGGTCTCCTGGTCGATGGGCACGACCCGGCGCAGTGGGCCGACGCGCTCACCAACGCCGTCTCGTCCCACTCGCGCTGGTCGGCGCTGGCCGACGGCGCCCGCGAACACGCCCAGGACTTCTCCTGGGATCTCACCGCACGCAATACGCTCGAGGTCTATGAAGAGGCCAAGATGTCGATGCGTGAGGAGCTGACGGCATGACGGGTGATTCGCGAGCGGATCTGGAAGAGGTCGTACGCGGCTGGCTGAAGTCCAACGACCTGACCTGGGACGAGACGTCGCAGCCATCGGGCGGCCTGATCTTCTCGTTCGCGCTCCCGGGCGAGCGCAAGCTGCAGACGCCGGTCCGGCTCGACCTGGGACAGCATGCGTTGGGCGTGCACGCCTTCGTCTGCCGCCGGCCCGACGAGAACTTCGAGACCGTCTACCGCTGGCTGCTCGAGCGCAACCTGCGGCTCTACGGGGTCGCGTTCGGACTCGACCGGCTCGGCGACATCTACCTCGACGGCCGGCTTCCGCTGGCCATGGTCGACCCCGACGAGCTCGACCGGCTGCTCGGCTCCGTCCTGACGTACGCGGACGAGTCCTTCAACACCATCCTCGAGCTCGGCTTCGCCTCCTCGATCCGCAAGGAGTGGGAGTGGCGCAAGCTGCGTGGTGAGTCGACTGCCAACCTCGAGGCGTTCCGCGGCTGGCTCGAGCGTGAGGACGACGCGCCTCAGGACTAGCGCGGCTGGCGGCGGGTGATCAGCACACCCGCGATGCACATCGCGCCACCGATGAAGGCAAGCGCCGGCGGCACCTCGTCGAGCACCAGCCACGCCATCAGCGCGGTGATGAACGGCACCAGGAACGTCGACTGCGCGAACTTGCCGGCATCGGAGTGGGAGAGGGCGTAAGCCCAGGTCACGAAGGCCAGGGCGCTCGGGAAGAGGCCGAGGTAGACGATCCAGCTGATGTTGCCGACGCTGATGTCGGGGATCGTGGTGGCCAGCTCGAACGACCACGGCAGGCAGATGACGAGGCCGGCGACGGCGTACCAGAACGTCAGCAGGAGCGCGCCCATCGTCGGCAGCAGCTTCTTCTGGGTGAGGACGCCGACCGCGAAGGTGAGCGCCGCGACGACCGAGAGGGCGACGCCGATCCAGTCGCCGGTGTCACCGTTGGCCGAGGCGCGCCCGATGACGACGACCCCGGCAAAGCCGACACCGGTGCCGATCAGGATCCACCGGTGGATCGTCTCCTTGAGCACGAGGCCGGCCAGCAGCGCCACCACGATCGGTCCGACCTGCACGATCAGTGCCGCGGTGGCGGCGTCGATGCGTCGCTCCGACTCGTTGAGCGCGAGGTTGTAGATCCCCAGCCACGAAGCGCCGCCCAGCGCGATCAGCGGCCACTCGCGCCTGGACGGCAGCCGGAACCCGCCCTTCAGCGCGAGGTAAGCGCCGAGCGCCGCCACCATCACGATCAGCCGGCCCAGCGACAGGCTTCCCGGAGGGACGGTGTCGCCCAGGTGGCGGATCCCCACGAACGCCGATGCCCACAGGACCAGCGTGATCCCGCAAGCCACGAGTGGCTTCCAGAGCGGTGTCGTGGTTGCGGGTGCGGGGTCGATCGTCGTCGTCACGGTAAAAGGCTAAAGACCCGTACGTCTAGGAGCGAGCGGATATCGGCCAACGATCTTCGACATCCCGCCATCTCGATCCTGCCGAGACGTCGCCCCCGTCGGCCGAGAGGTCGCTGGCGTCGGCCGAAGCGTCACGCGGCTGCCCACTCGGCCGTCCGGAGTGACGCGTCGGCCGGGGTGGTCAGCCGCGGAAGGTGCGACGGTACGCGGTGGGGGTGATGCCGAGGGCGGCGTGGAAGTGGAGGCGGAGGGACTGGGCGGTGTTGAGGCCGCAGCGGGTGGCGATCTGCTCCATGCTCAGGTCGGTGGTCTCGAGGAGGGTGCGGGCGAGCTCGATCCGCTGGCGCTGCAGCCAGCGGCCGGGGGAGTCGCCGGTCTCGTCGCGGAACCGCCGGGTGAAGGTGCGTACGGACATCGAGACCTGGGCCGCCATCGCCTCCAGGCTGAGGGGCTGGTCGAGATGGGCGAGGGCCCAGGCGGTCGCCGCCGAGATGCCGGTGTCGCCGGGGGCAGGTGCGTGGTGCCGGATGAACTGCGCCTGCCCGCCGTCGCGGTGGGGAGGTACGACCGTCACCCGGGCGACGCGGTTGGCCACCGCGGCGCCGTGGTCGCGGCGTACGACATGCAGGCAGAGGTCCAGTCCGGAGGCCACGCCGGCGGAGGTGAGGATGTCGCCGTCGTCGACGAAGAGTACGTCAGGGTCCAGCTTGACCTGCGGAAACAGGGCCCGGAAGTCGTCGGTGTGCGCCCAGTGGGTGGTCGCCGGTCGGCCGTCGAGAAGGCCGGCCGCGGCGAGAGCGAAGGCGCCGGTGCAGATCGACATGATCCGGGTGCCGGGCCGGATCATGTCGAGTGCTTCCTTCAGAGGCGCCGACAGTACTCCGTCCATGGGCCCGTCCGCCGTCGGGTAGTCGCGGCCGAACTTGGGGATGACGACTGTGTCCGCGGTCGCCAGCAGCTCGGGGCCGTGCGACGCGAGGACGACGATGTCCGAGTCGGACCGCACCGGCCCGGCGTCACCGGTGGTGCAGGTCAGGACCTCGTAGAGCAGTCGGTCCTCGCTGTCGCGAGCCTTGCCGAAGATCCGGTGCGGGATGCCGATCTCGAACGGGATGAACCCGTCCTGGATCAGCACCGCGACCCGATGCGGAGAAGTCACCCGAACATCGCCCATGGCTGGATCTTACCGATAGATGTCAATCAGGCCACTGTTCGGCAGGTGCGCGCACGCGAAAGGATTGCTCCCATGACCCAGACGACGACCCCGCCGCCTGCCGGCCGCACCTCCGCGCGCCGCCCCCGCATCCATCCCGCCTGGTGGGTGGCCGCCGTCGCGTTCGTGACCATCGTCGGAGCCGCGGCCTTCACCGCCGCACCTGGTCTCTTGGTCGGCCCGCTGCACGAGGAGTTCGGCTGGTCGCGCGGCACGATCGGCGTCGGGATCACGCTGCAGCTCGCGCTCTACGGTCTGACCGCCCCGTTCGCCGCCGCTCTGATGGACCGCTTCGGGATCCGCCCAGTGGTCGCCGTCGCGCTCACCATGATCACCCTCGGCTCGCTCGGCACCGTCTGGATGAGCCAGTCGTGGCAGTTCGTCCTCGGCTGGGGCGTCCTGGTCGGCGGTGGCAGCGGCTGCATGGCGCTCGCCTTCGGCGCGACGATCACCACCCGCTGGTTCGACAAGCGGCAGGGCCTGGTCAGCGGTCTGCTGACCGCCGGCGGCGCCTCGGGACAGCTGATCTTCCTGCCGGTCCTGGCGATCCTGATCGGGGAGCTCGGCTGGCGGGCGGCCTCGGTCACCATCGCTCTGGTCGCCGCCGCGGTGATCCCGTTCGTGCTCCTGCTGCTCCGCGACTACCCGGCGGACATCGGCCTGGCGCCCTACGGCGCCTCGCAGATCGTGCCGCGGCCCGCGCCCGCGACCGGCGCCGCGCTCCGGACCGTGCGAGTGCTCGGGATGGCGATGCGTACCAAGGCCTTCTGGCTCCTTGCCGGTGCCTTCGCGATCTGCGGGATCACCACGAACGGCCTGATCAGGACCCATTTCGTGCCCGCGGCGCACGACCACGGGATGGCCACGGTCGCGGCCGCCTCGCTGCTCGCCGTGATCGGGATCTTCGATGTCGCCGGCACGATCTTCTCCGGCTGGCTCACCGACCGCTTCAACCCGGTCGTGCTGCTCGGCGTCTACTACTCGCTGCGCGGGATCTCGCTGATCTTTCTGCCCATGCTGCTCTCGTCCGAGGTGCACCTGCCGATGGTGTTCTTCATCGTCTTCTACGGCCTCGACTGGGTCGCCACCGTGCCCCCGACGCTCGCCCTGTGCCGTGAGGTCTGGCCCGAGGACGCCCCGATCGTCTTCGGCTGGGTCCTCGCCTCCCACCAGGTCGGAGCCGGCCTGGTCGCCTGGGTCGGCGGCGTCGTACGCGACACCACCGGGTCCTACGACCTGGTCTGGTACGCCGCCGGCGCCCTGTGCGCCGCCGCCGCGCTGATGTCCCTCGTCATGCCACGGGGCACCGTGAATGTTCACCGAGGTAACTCGGCAGAGGCGCACTGACTTCGCGGAGTTCCACGATGGAGGTGCATGTTCACCGAGGTACCTCGGTGAACAACCCGGTGCAGACCCCGGCCGACCTGATCAGCCGCCCGGGCACTCGTCGCTGTCCCCGCCGGAGTAGCAGGCCGGGGCGCCTGGGTGGCTGGGGTCGGGCGCGTATGCGTCAGGTGGTGGTCGATCCCAGTCGATCGTGGGCACGGCGAAGACGACCGCGGAAACCGCCGCCACGGCTGCCACGATGAAGTGCCAGATGACCCCGCTCACCGAGCGGCGCCTGAGTGCGAGCGTGACCGCAGCGATCGTGCAGATCAGCATGAGGCCGACCAATGCCCGATAGGCGACGACGTTCTCGGCGGGGGCGGGGCGGCAAAGCCCGTCGGCGAGGCAGAAGTACGCCTGGAACACGTTGAACGCGGCGGCCATGATGAGCGCGACCGAGGCGCAGGTCAGCAGGATCTCTACAGCGATCGACGTGCTCGGCTTCTGGAGCTCGATCGAGTTCTCGGGAGTCTGTGTTGCTGTGGTCGCTGGTGAAGCCTGCGGATCGTTCCTCTCGCCAGCCCGGGCGCCCCGCACTCCGACGATCACGAGGGCGACCACCACCGACAAAGCGAGAAGCTTCGGCTGGTGCGCGGCCGGCGTTGTGAAGACCTCGGAGGTGTAGGTGAGGAAACCCGTCAGCACGAGGTCGGGATGAGCGGCGATGACGGTCCCAGGTCGGAGCATCGCTCCGATCGCGACCATACCGACGACGGCTGACTGAACCAGCCAGACCAGACCGATCGCGACTGGCCAGGTGAGTACGCCGATCAGCCCTCGTCGTCCAGGGCCGACGCTTGCGACGAGGATGCCCGTCAGTATCGGCACCAGCAGCCACTGCCACCATCCGGCCGGCGGCATCGTGGCCAGCGGCGTCTGGCTGAGCCAGTTGTACGCAGCGCCTGCAAGCGGCGCGAGGGCAACGCTGCGCAGCCACACCGGCCCGAGACCAGCCGTGAGGCCGAGAGCAAGTGAGACTGTCACCACGAGCACGGTGAAGAGCTGGAGCGCCAGGATCACCAGCTCGTGCTCGACCGCAACCTTGCCGAGAAGGTAGATGCTCGGAAGGCTGGCGGCAACGACACCTCCGGTAGCTGCAGCCAGCGCGGCAGCAGGGACGTCGCGCCGGATCCATGCGGTAGCGCCACCGACAGTGCCGGCGGCGATCGCCATCGCTGCCAGCCCACCCATGTCGTTGTGGTCGAACGGCATCGCACCGGGCGAGAGCCCGGGAAGAAAGCCGACCAACCAGGCGACGGCAGCCAGGGGGACGATCCCGACCACCGGGATCGTGGAGGGACGGACGTGGGGATGAGGCACGGCAAGCCATCCTGCACGAACCGGAGGCCCTCCACAGCGGATACCCCGGGACGTACGAATCCTCTCGATCCCGACGAAGCGTCAACTACGGCGGCCGAGAAGTCACCGTAGTGACCTCTCGGCCAACCGGAGTGACCTCTCGTCAGAGGTCGAGCTTGTAGCCCAGACCGCGCACGGTGACCAGGAACTTCGGCTCGGACGGGTCCGGCTCGAGCTTGGCGCGCAGGCGCTTGACGTGTACGTCCAGGGTCTTGGTGTCGCCGACGTAGTCGGAGCCCCAGACGCGGTCGATGAGCTGGCCGCGGGTGAGGACGCGGCCGGGGTTGCGCAGGAACATCTCGAGGAGCTCGAACTCCTTGAGGGGCAAGCGCTGCTCGGACCCGTCGACGGTCACGACGTGGCGCTCCACGTCCATCCGGACCGGACCGGCCTCGAGGGTTGCTGGGGCTGCGTCGGGCTCGGTGCCGCGTCGCAGCACGGCGCGGATCCGGGCGACGAGCTCGCGCGGGGAGTAGGGCTTGGTGACGTAGTCGTCGGCGCCGAGCTCGAGGCCGACGACCTTGTCGACCTCGTCGTCCTTGGCGGTGACCATGATGACCGGGACCGATGAGGTGGCCCGGATCTGCCGGCACACCTCCGTGCCGGAGAGGCCGGGAAGCATCAGGTCGAGCAGCACGATGTCTGCCCCGTTGCGGTCGAACTCCTTCAGGGCGTCGGTGCCGTCCTCGGCGACGGCGACCTCGAAGCCCTCCTTGCGGAGCACGTAGGACAGCGCCTCGCTGTAGCTGGCTTCATCTTCGACGACGAGTACCCGGGTCACGGGCGTTCCTCCTTGCTTGTGCCGGACTGCCCGGCAGTTGGTAGGTGCTGGGGCAGGGTGAGGGTGAAGGTGGAACCCTGACCCTCCTGCGACCAGACCTTGACCTCGCCACCATGCGTGGCGGCGACGTGCTTGACGATCGACAGGCCGAGCCCGGTGCCGCCGGTGGAGCGGTGGCGGGCCGGGTCGACGCGGTAGAAGCGCTCGAAGATCCGGTCGATCTCCGTGGACGGGATCCCGATGCCCTGGTCGACCACGGAGATCTCGACGGAGCCGTCGGTCGCGCGGGTCGAGACGGTCACGGTCGAGCCCGGGTCGGAGTAGGCGACCGCGTTGGAGACCAGGTTGGTGACCGCGGTCGAGACCTGCTCGTCGTTGCCGAAGACGTGCAGCCCGGCGGTGCCGGCGCTGACCACGTTGATGCCCTTCGCGCTGGCGTCGACGGTCGAGCTGTCGACGGCGGCCGCGATGACCTTGTCGACGTCGACCGCGACCGGTGCCTCCAGGGGCTCGTCGCCCTGCAGCCGGGACAGCTCGATGATCTGCTGGACGAGCTCGGTCAGGCGCTCGGACTCGGTGATCATCCGGTGGGAGAAGCGGCGTACGGCCTCGGGGTCGTCGGAGGCCTCGGTGACCGCATCGGCGAGCACTCGGATCGCGCCGACCGGCGTCTTGAGCTCATGGCTGACGTTGGCGACGAAGTCGCGGCGTACGGCCTCCACGCGGCGCTCGCGGGTGCGGTCCTCGACCAGGGCGAGGGCCAGGCGCGTGCCGAGCGGGGCGACGCGGGCGGTGACGTGCCGCGAGGCCCCGTTGGCGCGCGAGATGACCAGCTCGGTCTCCCGGATCTGGCCGTCACGGCGCACACCGTGGACGAGCTCGGAGAGCTCCGGCGAGACCAGCGAGGTGCCGCGCACCAGGCCCAGGGCGTACGCCGGAGCGCTGGCCTTGAGCACCGTGTCGTGCTCGTCGACGACGACCGCGCTGCTGCGCAGGACCGAGAGGACCGCGGCCACCTCGGAGGGAACCTTCGGCGGCTCGACCTCCGGGATCCGGCGACGCGAACGCTCGCTCATCGCCCACGCAAGCACCGCCGCTCCGGCGACGACAGCGCCGAGGAGAGCAGCAAGAAAGGCCTGCGTCGTCGAGTCCACACGATCAGGGTAAGCCCATCAAACACCCAAACTTCACCTCTGGACGCCTCCGCGCCGAACGTTCACCGTCGGTTCACTCGGGATGAAGATCAGTACATCTCGTGTGTCTAGGATCGGCCCATGCGCGCTGCTTTCCATGAGGACCTCGATGCCATCTTCACCGATCTCACCAACGTCTGTGAGCTGGTGTCGGTGGCCGTACGCGACGCCACCACCGCTCTCCTCGAGGCCCGCAACGACCTCGCCGAGCAGGTGATCGACAAGGACGTCGAGATCGACGACGCCCGCGAGCGCATCGAGGAGAACGCCCTCGAGCTGCTCGGTCTGCAGTCGCCGGTCGCCGGCGATCTCCGCGTCGTCGTCGCCGCGCTGCGGATGATCTCGGACCTCGAGCGGATGGGTGACCTCTCCGTCCACGTCGCCAAGATCGCCAGGCTGCGTACGCCGAACAAGGCCGTCCCCGAGCTGGCCCAGCCGACCATCGCCAAGATGGCCGAGATCGCCCAGCAGATGGTCGAGCGCACCTGCGAGATCCTCCGCACGCGAGATGTCTCCGCTGCCGCGGACCTGGTCGCCGACGACGACGAGATGGACCTGCTGCGGCGCAAGTCGTTCGCCGAACTGCTGGGCCAGGACTGGACCCACGGCGTCGAGCCCGCGGTCGACGTGGCCCTCCTGGGTCGCTACTACGAGCGCATCGCCGACCACGCCGTCACGGTGGCCAACCGGGTCGTCTTCGTGGTGACCGGCGAGACCCCCGCCGACTCCTGACCGAAAAGCCCGCAGGGCCGGATCGTCGTGACGAGCCGGCCCTGCGGGGTCTCTGCTACTG
>NZ_JBHVGB010000164.1:0-14364 GCF_042801335.1 Nocardioides sp. NPDC057577
GAGTCGGCTCGTCACGACGAGCCGACTCGGCAGGGAATCGGGTCAGAACGAGCCGACTCGCGCATTGTGGGGGTGGCTCATGTGACGCGTCGCACGGACTGGGTGACAGAATCTGTCACATGGCCGATCGCAGTTCACCCGACCAGCCCGCCAAGGGAAAGGTCCTCGTCGTCGATGATGATGCCTCGCTGAGCGAGATGCTTGCGATCGTGCTGAGACAAGAGGGGTTCGACTCACAGCTCGTCGCCCGTGGTGACCTGGCGCTGCCGGCGTTCCACGACTACAAGCCCGACGTGGTGCTGCTCGACCTGATGCTTCCCGGGATGGACGGCATCGAGGTGTGCAAGCAGATCCGCAAGGAGTCGGGTGTGCCGATCGTCATGCTGACCGCGAAGGGCGACACGGTGGACGTGGTGGTCGGGCTCGAGTCCGGCGCCGACGACTACGTGGTCAAGCCGTTCAAGCCCAAGGAGCTGATCGCGAGGATCCGGGCGCGGGTCCGCAGGCACGGCGACGCCGTGCCCGAGGTGCTGGAGATCGGCGACCTCACCATCGACGTGGCCGGCCACCAGGTCACCCGTGGCGATGAGCAGATCCAGCTCACACCGCTGGAGTTCGACCTGCTGGAGTGCCTGGCCCGCAAGCCCCACCAGGTCTTCTCGCGCGAGGTGCTGCTGGAGCAGGTGTGGGGCTACCGTCACGCCGCCGACACGCGCCTGGTCAACGTGCACGTCCAGCGTCTGCGTTCCAAGGTCGAGCACGACCCGGAGAACCCCGAGATCGTCGTCACCGTCCGTGGTGTCGGCTACAAGGCAGGGCCCGTGTGACACTCCAGCAGGTCGTCCGCACGACAGCCCGGACGCCCAAGAAGCTCCTGACCACCTGGCGCCGGTCGATCCAGACCCGCGTCGTGGTCTACACCGTGCTCCTCACCGCGGCCGCCGTCAGCCTGGTCGGGCTGATCCTGCTCGAGCAGATCGGCGACGAGCTGGTCCAGGACCGGGTCGCCGCGGCGAAGGCGGAGGCCTCCGAGGAGCTTTCCGCGGCCCGCTCGAGCATCGCGGAGACCTCGGGCGCCAACGGCGGCACGCCGCTGCAGCGCAACGACCTGGGCGACCCGATCATCCAGCGCAGCGTCTCGCGCGGCTACGGCGTCGTCATGGCCGGCCCGGTGACCTCGACCTCCGGCCGGATCAGCGACGACGGTGTCGAGTGGACACCCGGTCTGGACGTACGCAGCGTCCCGCGCGCCGTCGAGGACCGCTTCCAGACGATCCGTGCCGAGCCGGCGTGGACCTACACCCGGATCTCCTACGACGACGAGCGCTCCTCGATCCCCGGCATCGTGATCGGGTCGCAGCTGGAGCTGCACGACGACACGTACAACGTCTACTTCCTCTTCCCGATGGACCAGGAGCAGGAGACGCTCGGCGTCATCACCCGCGGGCTGCTGGCCGCCGGTGCGATCCTGATCCTGCTGATCGGCGTCGGCAGCTGGATCGTGACCCGCCACGTCGTCACGCCCATCCGGATCGCCCGCAGGACCGCCGAGCGGCTCGCCGCCGGCCGCCTCGAGGAGCGGATGGTCGTCCACGGCGAGGACGACCTCACCGGCCTGGCGCTCTCGTTCAACCAGATGGCCAGCGGGCTGCAGAACCAGATCCGGCAGCTCGAGCACCTCTCCCGGGTCCAACGACGGTTCAGCTCCGACGTCTCCCACGAGCTGCGCACGCCGCTCACCACCGTCCGGATGGCCAGCGACGTCCTCTACGAGGCCAGGGACACCTTCGACGCCTCGACGGCTCGGGCGGCCGAGCTGCTGCAGACCGAGCTGGACCGGTTCGAGACGCTCCTGAGCGACCTGCTCGAGATCAGTCGCTTCGACGCCGGTGCGGCCGTGCTCGACCTCTACGACACCGACCTGACCGCGCTGGCCTACGCCGTCGTCGAGGCCTACACGCCGCTCGCCGACAAGCGCGACATCGAGCTGAAGGTCGTCGCTCCGAGCCATCCGTGCATTGCCCAGGTCGACCATCGCCGGGTCGAGCGGATCGTACGCAACCTGGTGGCCAACGCCACCGACCATGCTCTGGTGGGGCAGACCGTCACCATCCGGATCGACAGCGACGAGCACGCGGCCGCGCTGACCGTGCGCGACCACGGCGTCGGGCTGGCCCCGGGAGAGACCGCTCTGGTCTTCAACCGGTTCTGGCGCGCCGACCCCGCCCGGGACCGTTCCAGCGGTGGCACCGGCCTGGGCCTGTCGATCTCTCTCGAGGACGCTCATCTCCACGGGGGCTGGCTGCAGGCGTGGGGCCGCCCGGACCAGGGCGCGCAGTTCCGGCTCACGCTTCCGCGCTATGCCGGTGCGGCGCTCAGGCACAGCCCGCTCCCACTTGTCCCGGCGGACGCGCGTGACACTCTGGAGGCATCGTGAGACCCGTCTTCGCCGTCTTCCTCGCCGCGCTCGCACTGCTCGTCGCGGCATGCTCGGGCGTGCCCGACTCCGGCCCCGTCCAGAGCGTCGACCTGGCCGCGCCGGACGCGCAGGAGGAGGTCATCCCCTACAACCCCGGCGCCCCGCGCGCGGGGGCGTCCCCGGGCGAGATCGTCGACGGTTTCCTCGACGCGATGAAGGCCACCCCGATGAGCACGGCCTACGCCCGTCGCTACCTCACCAAGGACGCGGCGATGAACTGGGCGCCGGCCGGCCGCACCCTGGTCTACGGCGAGCTCGGCAGCCACGTCAGCTCCTCACCGCGGGTCTCGGTGGAGCTCGAGGACGCCGGCTGGCTCGACGAGCGGGGCGTGTGGCGCGGCAAGCTCGCCGCCTCGCAGGCGATCCTCGACTTCGAGCTGACCCGCGCCGAGGGCGAGTGGCGGATCAGCTCGGCTCCCAACGCCCTGGTGGTGGAGGAGGCCTGGTTCCTGACCCACTTCGCGCGCAGCAACCTCTACTACGTCGAACCGACCGGGCACACCCTGGTGCCGGAGCCGATCTTCGCCCCCAAGGGCACCTCCTACGCCACCACCCTCGTCTCCAGCCTGCTGAGCGGGCCGGGGGAGGAGGCGCAGGGCGTGGTCCGCAGCGCGCTCCCGCCCAAGGCGGACGAGCCCCGCTCGGTGGACGTACGCGACGGGGTGGCCGAGGTCGACCTCGCCGGTGACCTGGACGAGCACAGCTCCGAGGAACGACAGCTCATGGGGGCCCAGCTGGCCTGGACCCTGCGGCAGGACGCCAGCGTCGAACGCATCCGGCTCACGATCGACGGCGAGCCGGTGGTGCTGCCGGGCTACGGAGAGACGTTCAGCGTCGACAGTGGCGGCGGCTACGACCCCAACGGCACCTCCGCGCGGGTCGACCTCTACGCGTTGCGTGGCGGAGCGCTGGTGACCAGCACCGGCGAGAACGGCGACCCGTGGGTGCCGGTGCTCGGCGCCTGGGCAAAGTCGCACGGCGTCACCGACGTCGCCGTCGATGCCGACGGCTCGACCGCCGCCGCGATCACCGCCGACCGCACCGGCGTCGTCGTCGGTGAGCTGACCAGCGACGGCAAGCTCACCAAGGCACCGGTGAAGGGCACCCGCCTGCTGAGGCCCTCCTGGGACCTCGCCGGCCGACTCTGGCTGGTCGACAAGGACTCGACCGGCGCCCGGGTCATGTACGTCGACGGCGACCGCCGCGTCCGCGTCGCCGTGCCCGGGGTGACGGGGGAGAACGTGACCCGGTTCCTGGTCTCCCGCGACGGCACCCGGTTCGTGGCGGTGATCGACGGCGAGTCCTCGGACCGGATCGTGGTCAGCCGCCTGCGGGCGAGCTCGAAGGGCGAGATCACGACCGCGACGTCGGCCGTCCTGCTGCCGCACCCGGACTCCGCGACGATGCGGGTCACCGACATCGCCTGGACCTCGCCGACCACCATCGTCGCGGTCCAGCAGATCAGCTCGACCGCGCTCTTCCAGTCCGTCTCGCTCGACGGCGCTCCCAGCGGCGAGCGCTACACCCTCAGCGACCGGGTCACCGGTGTGGTCGGCTCCCCGGTCGCCTCGGCCCGCCTCTATGCGGTCTCCAGCTGGACCCTCCTGGACCCCCTCGACAGGTTCGACCTGGAGCTGCCCTCCGACCTCGCCGACATCACCTACCAGGGCTGACTCTCCACACCTTTATCCACAGGTACGCAGCCCCTGGTTGCCCCGTCGCGGGCATCCTGGTCGACTCGGGCCCATGTCTCTTCGCATCGAGCTCGCCGACGCGTGGCACGACCTGGTCGTCGGCGGCCGTTGCGTCGGCTGCGGGCGGCCAGGCAGGCTGCTCTGCCACGACTGCCGCGCCGCCCTCCCCGACACGGCCCGGCCGAGCCCGCCGAGCCCGGCGCCACCAGGCATCGCTCCGGTCTTCGCGGCAGGGCCCTACGACGGCACCCTCAAGCAGCTCGTCATCGGTCTGAAGGAACACCAGCTCCTCGGCCTCCGCGGCCCTCTGGCCGGCCTGCTCGCACTCTCCGTCCTCGAGGCGATGGCGGCGACCGGCACCGGCCCGACGGTCCTCGTCCCGGTCCCGTCGCGCCCGGCCTCCGTGCGCGAGCGCGGCCTCGACAGCACCACGGCGATCACCCGCAGGGCAGCCGCGGTGCTGAGGCAGCACGGGCTCGACGTACGCCATCACCAGCTGCTCCGCACCAGACCGGGCGTCGCGGACCAGGCCGGGCTCGACTCCCGGCAGCGACAGGCCAACCTGGACGGTTCGATCACCTGTCCCGCGTCCGGCATCCGGACACTTGCCAGAAAGATCCCGCGGGCGACGCTCATCGTCTGCGACGACGTGATCACCACCGGCGCGACCGCCCGGGAGGCTCAACGAGCGCTGGAATCGGTCGGTCTCGGGGTGAGAGCGATCGCGACCGTAGCGGCCACCCAGCGTCGGTCTCGCGTTCAAATGTAGGAAACCGTCATGTAATTCTGTTGAAGGGCTTTCGTGGGGCAGATCGGCGAACTACCGTCACTACATGGAGTCCGCCTGGGTCCGTGGTTGCGTCGCAGAGAGGTCCGCGTTGCGGACATCCGAGCGGCAAGCCGATGCCAGTCGCAGGCGAAACGGTCCACGTAACCCTTCGCACCCAGATTTTGGGGCAAGGGGATCACGGTGCGGCTTAGAGATAAGTCCTGCCCTTGCCCTCCCGTCAGATGCGGGAACCAGCAAGGAGAAGGTGGAGTGGCACCAAGCTGCTAAGCCTCAGCAGGCGATTGTGGGGTCGAAGACCAGGTCGGCCGGGCGGACTCCGTACCCCGGAGGTCACATGCGCTGACCGTCCGGGATCCCGCCAACCCCGAAACACCGGGAGGTACCGATGGAAGTTGTCGTCACGGCCCGCAACGCAGAGGTCTCAGACCGCTATCGCGCTCACGTAGCCGAGAAGCTCGCGAAGCTCGAGAAGCACGACCACCGCATCATCAGGATCAACGTGGAGGTCGACAACGAGCCCAACCCGCGTCAGCACAAGGGCGCCGTACACGTCGAGCTCACCGCATACTCGAAGGGTCCGGTCATCCGGGCCGAGGCGTGTGCCGAGGACAAGATGGGGGCGCTGGACCTGGCTGTCGACAAGATGGCTTCCCAGATGCGCCGCGCCGCCGACCGCCGCAGAGTCCACCGCGGCCGTCGTACGCCGGTATCTGTCGGGCAGGCACTGGCGGGCATCAAGCCCGACGGCCTGGGCTCGACGACCGAGTCCGAGCAGCTCGAGGACGAGACCGTGCGGGAGCACCAGGTCGGTCCGATCACGGTGACGGGGGAGGGGCCCTTGGTGGTCCGGGAGAAGACGCACACCGCGGATCCGATGACGCTCGACCAGGCCCTCTACGAGATGGAGCTGGTCGGACACGACTTCTACCTCTACATCGACAAGGACTCGATGAGGCCGGCGGTCGTCTACCGCCGGAGGGGATACGACTACGGCGTGATCGCGCTCAACCGAACCGACCTCGTCTGACCGCCGTGACGAGCAACCGCTCGTAAGCACGTCGGCCGGGACTTATCCATCCCTCAGATGGATGAGTCCCGGCCATTCTCTTTGTCATCATCAGTTACGTGCCATGATGCATTCGTGTCATCTACATCTGGTGCCGATCGTGAGCCGGTCCGCGTCCTGGTTGTCGACGACCAGGAGCTCTTCCGAAGGGGCCTGGTCGCGCTGCTGGCGAGCGAGCCCGGCATCGAGGTCATCGGCGAGGCGACCAACGGCATCGAGGGCACCGAGCGCGCCGCGGCTTCCGCCCCGGACGTCGTGCTGCTCGACGTACGCATGCCCAAGCAGACCGGCCTGGAGGCCTGCGTCGCCATCAAGGAGGCCGTCCCCTCGGCCAACATCATCATGCTGACCGTCTCCGACGAGGAGGCCGACCTCTACGACGCGGTCAAGGCCGGCGCGATGGGCTACCTCCTCAAGGACTCCTCGATCGACCAGGTCGCCCAGGCGATCCGGGTGGTCGCCGACGGCCAGTCCTTGATCAGCCCCTCCATGGCGGTCAAGCTGATGGAGGAGTTCAAGCAGATGTCCCGGCCGGACCGCTCCTCGGTCCCCGGCCCCAAGCTCACCGACCGCGAGCTCGAGGTCCTCGGCCTGGTCGCCAAGGGCCTCAACAACCGCGAGATCGCCAAACGGCTGTTCATCTCGGAGAACACCGTCAAGAACCACGTACGCAACATCCTGGAGAAGCTCCAGGCCCACTCGCGCATGGAGGCGGTCATGTACGCCGTGCGCCAGAAGCTCCTCAACGTCGACTGAGCCCCGGCGCGCTCACGAGGCCGCCTCGCGCAACCGCGGCAGGGCAGCGGTGATCGTGTCGAGCGCGGACAGGTGGTCGCGACTGCGGGGGAGCACGAGGACGAACTCGGAGGCTCCGGCGGCGCGGTAGGCGGGGACCCGGGCCAGGAGCTCGTCGACCGGGCCACCGGCGGGCAGCTGCACCGTGCGCCGGATCTCGCTGGGGTCGCGGCCGACGTCGGCGCAGTGGGCGTCGAGGATCGAGCCGAGGCGGGCGTACTCCTCCGGCGTCTCGCCGGTGGCGTTCCAGGCATCCGCGTACTGCGCGACCATCCTCAACGTACGCCGCGGGCCGCTGCCGCCGATCCAGATCGGCGGATACGGCCGCTGGACGGGCTTGGGCTCGGCGACCGCGTCGGCCAGCGAGTAGTGAGCGCCGGAGAATGTCGTGGTGGGCGAGGTCCACAGGGAGCGGATGATCTGGAGCGCCTCTTCCAGCCGGTCGAAGCGGTCGCGAAAGGTGCCGAACTCCAAGCCGTACATGGTGTGCTCACGCTCGGCCCATCCCGCGCCGATCCCGAACTCCAGGCGCCCGCCGGAGAGGTGGTCGACCGTGGCGGCGAGCTTCGCGAGCATCCCGGGGTGGCGGTAGGTGTTGCCGGTGACCATGCAGCCGATGCGTACGTTCTCGGTGGCGACCGCCATCGCGGCCTGCATCGCCCACCCGTCGAAGATCGGCTGGGTCGGGTCGTCGCCGAGGCTCGCGATGTGGTCCATGACCCAGACGTGGTCGAAGCCGGCCTCGTCGGCGGTGCGCCACACCTGCAGGTAGTCCTCTATCGGTGCTGCCTGGCTGAGCTTGATCCCGAACCGTGTCGTCATGAGCAGCGACGCTATGCCGGAAGTGCGCGTCCCGGAAGTGGATTCGGTAGGGTCGGGGCAGCGTCGCGTGCCGGTGACAGACCGTGTCAGGCATGGAGGCGCCGGACACGAAGGAGCTCGACATGATGTTGTCGTCCCCTTCGCCCTCACGTGACTGAGGGCGAGAAGACCAGGCTGATCGCCTGGGCAGATGAGATGCGGCGGGTCCACGACCGGCTGCGCACGGCACTGCGAGTGACGCAGGAGGCCATCGCCGCGGGAGATCCCGCCGAGCCGGCGGCTCGTGACCTGCTGCTGTTCTGTCATGGGTTCTGTGCGGCCCTGACGGGTCACCACGAAGGCGAGGACCGCTCGCTGTTCCCGGCGATCGGTGCAGCTCACCCCGAGCTGCGTGACACGATCCGCTATCTCGAGCAGGACCACTCCATGATCGGCCATCTCCTCGGTGGCCTCCAGTCCGCCGTCGACCAGGCCGCCACCCCCGAGGATCTCGGGAAGCACCTCGAAGGCATCGCCGCGATCATGGAGTCCCACTTCCGCTACGAGGAGCGCAAGCTGCTCGGCGTGCTCGAGTCGCTCGCGCTGGATGCCGATGTCGGCGAGGTCTTCGGTCCGCTGTGAAAGAAATGCTTCTTTCACGGGCGGAGCGCCGCGACCGTTCGGCGGGCATCGTTCCACGCGATCCACGCCGTACGCAGCCGAGGGAGCGGCGCCGGGTCACCTCGGCGTCGCTCGCGGAGCCGGTCCCGTAGCCAGGCCGGCGCATCGGCATGCGCGATCGCCGCCGTCTTGGTGAGCAGCCTGCCGTGCTCGACCGCGTGCCGCCCACGGGCCATCGCGGTCAGGCCCAGCTCGGCGACCTCGGGCTCGAGGATCCACCAGGCCGGGTGCCTGACCGCCTTGGCCCAGTAGCCGCAGACCTCCTCACGTGAGGCTCTCCGGATGTCGTCCTCGGTGACCGGCGGGAACGCCGTCCGCACGTCCTCGCCGAACACCGTCAGGCCGTGGACGGCCAGCTCCGCGCGGGGGATCGTGGTCAGCGGTCGGTGCACCAGCCGTCCGTGCGTCCAGGTGGGGTGGGGCGCCTCGGGGTCGTCTCGTCGAGCGACGTCGACATAGGCACAGCCGAGGTCGTCGCCCGCAGCGACGCCGGCATCGAGCTCGCCGTGGATGGACGAGAGCGGCTGCGTGTCGGGCGGGCGGTCGGTGAGCGCGACCAGGTCCAGGTCGCTCACGCCCGGAACATGGTCGTTGGAGGCGAGCGATCCGGCGACGTACAGACCGGTCACCCAGGGAAGACTCGCGAGGCGGTCGGCCAGCGCGTCGACGGCCGGGTGGCCGGCCGGTCCCGAGCTCTCCGTGGAAGGTGCCATGGACTCAGGGTCTCGCACCGGGCACGGGTCGGAGCCGGTTCCGGACGATGCTTGTCCGGAACCGGCTCTAGAGTCGGACTCGTGCTCAGTTCTCAGACACTCAGCCGCTCCCAGGCCCGCCGGATCGCGCTGGCGGCGCAGGGGTTCGCGGACAAGCCCCACAGCACGCCCACGATGCGTACGTTCCAGCGCACCCTGGAGCGCACCGGAGTCCTCCAGGTCGACAGCGTCAACGTGCTGCAGCGCGCGCACTACATGCCGCTCTACAGCCGGATGGGGGCGTACGACACCGGGCTCCTGCATCGCGCCAGCAAGGGCCACCGGGACCGCAGGATGGTCGAGTACTGGGCCCACGTGCAGGCGTTCATGCCGGTCGAGCTGTGGCCGCACATGCAGTGGCGGATGGACGACTACCGCGCCACCAAGGGGTCGAAGTGGTGGGGGAGCGTGCCGGACGGGATGAAGGAGAAGGTGCTGGCGCTGGTGGCCGAGCAGGGCGCGGTGACGGCCCGCGAGGCGGCAAGACACCTCGACGACGCCGGCCCGCAGACCAAGGATCACTGGGGCTGGAACTGGTCCGACTCGCGCAAGACCCTCGACATCCTCTACATGTTCGGCGAGCTGGCCATCTCGCACCGCAACGACCAGTTCGAGGTCGCCTACGACCTGCCCGAGCGTGTCATCCCGAGGGTCCACCTCGACGCGCCGACGCCGTCGAGGGACGAGGCCCACCTCGAGCTCGTACGCCGCGCGGCCCGGTCCCACGGGGTCGGCACCGCCAAGGACATCGCCGACTACTTCCGGATGCGTGTGGACGACACGACCCGCGCGCTGGGCCGGCTCATCGACGCCGGGGAGGTGGAGCCGGTCGCGGTCGAGGGCATCCGCAAGCAGGCGTACCTCTTCTCCGGGGCCCGCCTACCGAGGCGCATCGCGGCCCGCGCGCTGCTCAGCCCGTTCGACCCGCTGGTGTGGGAGCGGGAGCGCACCGAGGCGCTCTTCGACTTCTTCTACCGGATCGAGATCTACACGCCGGCGCCCAAGCGGATCCACGGCTACTACGTGCTGCCGTTCCTCCTCGGCGAGCACATCGTCGGCCGGGTCGACCTGAAGGCCGACCGGAAGAGCGGAACCCTGCAGGTCAAGGGTGCCTTTGCTGAGCCAGGCGCCCCCGTGGAGACGGCCATCGAGCTGGCCGCCGAGCTCGAACGGCTCGCCGGCTGGCTCGGTCTGAGCGCCGTCGAGGTCGATCCCAAGGGCGACCTGGCACCTCTGCTGGCGCCGTTGGTGTGAGTGGGTGACCGGGAGGTGGGTAGAGTGAGCGTGCTATCTGTCTGCCGCTAGTAGGAGCCCGCCACCGTGGCAATTCTCGACAAGATCCTTCGCCTCGGCGAAGGCAAGATCCTTCGCGAGCTCGAGGCCATCTCGAAGGCCGTCAACGCGATCGAGGACGAGTTCGTCGCGATGAGCGATGACGAGCTGCGGGGGATGACCGACGAGTTCAAGCAACGCCTGGAGAACGGCGAGGACCTCGACGACATCATGGCCGAGGCGTTCGCCACGGTCCGCGAGGTCACCAAGCGCGTCCTGGGCCAGCGTCACTACGACGTCCAGATCCAGGGCGGTGCCGCGCTCCACCTCGGCAACATCGCCGAGATGAAGACCGGTGAGGGCAAGACCCAGACCGCGGTGCTCCCGGCCTACCTCAACGCCCTGGCTGGCAAGGGCGTCCACGTCGTCACGGTCAACGACTACCTGGCGAAGTTCCAGGCCGAGATGATGGGCCGCATCTTCGGCTTCCTCGGCCTCACCGTCGGCGTGATCCTGCCGCAGATGACCCCGGCTCAGCGCCGCGAGGCCTACAACTGCGACATCACCTACGGCACCAACAACGAGCTCGGCTTCGACTACCTGCGCGACAACATGGCCTCCTCCATGGCCGACCTGGTCCAGCGCAGCCACTTCTTCGCGATCGTCGACGAGGTCGACTCGATCCTCATCGACGAGGCCCGCACCCCGCTGATCATCTCGGGTCCGACCGAGGACGACGTGAAGTGGTACGACGAGTTCGCCACGATCGCCAAGACGCTGACCAAGGATGTCGACTACGAGGTCGACGAGAAGAAGCGCACCATCGCGGTGCTCGAGCGGGGCATCACCGTCGTCGAGGACCACCTCGGCATCGAGAACCTCTACGAGGCGGTCAACACCCCGCTGATCTCGTTCATGAACAACTCGATCAAGGCCAAGGAGCTCTTCCGCCGCGACAAGGAGTACGTCGTCGCCAACGACGAGGTCCTGATCGTCGACGAGCACACCGGCCGCATGCTCGCCGGTCGCCGCTACAACGACGGTCTGCACCAGGCGATCGAGGCCAAGGAGGGTGTGAAGGTCCGCGAGGAGTATCAGACCCTGGCGAGCATCACCCTGCAGAACTACTTCCGCCTCTACGAGAAGCTCTCCGGCATGACCGGTACGGCGATGACCGAGGAGTCGGAGTTCGACAAGATCTACAAGCTCGGCGTGGTCCCGATCCCGACCAACAAGCCGATGATCCGCAAGGACCAGCCCGACCTCGTCTACCGCACCGAGGAGGCGAAGTACGAGGCCGTCGCCGACGACCTGGTCGAGCGCCACAAGAAGGGCCAGCCGGTGCTGGTCGGCACCGTCTCGGTCGAGAAGTCCGAATACCTCGGCAACATCCTCAAGAAGCGCGGCGTCCCGCACACCGTCCTCAACGCGAAGTACCACGCCGACGAGGCCAAGATCGTCGCGCTGGCCGGTCACAGGGGTGCCGTCACGGTCGCCACCAACATGGCCGGCCGAGGCACCGACATCATGCTCGGTGGCTCCGTCGACTTCCTCGCCGACCAGGAGCTGCGCAAGCAGGGCCTGGAGCCCGCGGGCGAGACCGCGGAGGCGTACGAGCAGGCCTGGGCGCCGACCGTCGAGCGGATCAAGGCGCAGGTCGCCGCCGAGCACGAGGAGGTCACCGAGCTGGGTGGTCTCTACGTCCTCGGCACCGAGCGCCACGAGTCCCGCCGCATCGACAACCAGCTGCGTGGTCGTTCCGGCCGTCAGGGTGACCCGGGCGAGTCCCGCTTCTACCTGTCGCTGGAGGACGACCTGATGCGCCTGTTCAAGGGCGAGTGGGTCGACCGCATCCTGACCACCCTGAAGATCCCCGACGACGTGCCGATCGAGGCCAAGTCGGTGACCAAGTCGATCGCCAACGCGCAGACCCAGGTCGAGGGCCAGAACTTCGAGTCCCGCAAGAA
This sequence comes from Nocardioides sp. NPDC057577, assembly GCF_042801335.1. Classification (NCBI taxonomy): domain Bacteria; kingdom Bacillati; phylum Actinomycetota; class Actinomycetes; order Propionibacteriales; family Nocardioidaceae; genus Nocardioides; species Nocardioides sp. NPDC057577. The sequence continues at coordinate 12,298 of NZ_JBHVGB010000164.1, forward strand.
CGTCCTCAAGTACGACGACGTCATGGACCGTCAGCGCAAGGTGATCTACGCCGAGCGCCGCGAGGTGCTCGAGGGCGCCGACCTCGAGGAGCAGATCCGCACCTTCATCGACGACGTCGTCACCGGCGTCGTCACCGGCGCGACCCAGGAGTACGCCGAGGAGTGGGACCTCGACCAGCTGTGGACCGACCTCAAGCAGATGTGGCCGGTCTCGGTCGAGCCCGAGAAGCTGATCGCGGAGGCCGGTGGCAGCAAGGACGACCTCGACCGCAACGAGCTGATCGAGATCCTCAAGAAGGACGCCCAGGAGGCGTACGACAACCGTGAGGAGGAGATCGGCGAGGAGGGCATGCGCGAGGTCGAGCGCCAGGTCGTCCTCTCCGTGCTGGACCGCAAGTGGCGCGAGCACCTCTACGAGATGGACTACCTGCGCGAGGGCATCGGGCTGCGGGCGTACTCGCAGCGTGACCCGCTGGTGGAATACCAGCGCGAGGGCTACGACATGTTCACCGCGATGATGGACGGCATCAAGGAGGCCGCGGTCGGCTACCTGTTCAACCTGGAGGTCCAGGTCGAGCAGGCAGAACCGGAGGTCCACTACCACCCCGACGGCACCCGTCACGCCGGTCCGATGCACGAGGGTGCACTCGCCGAGCCGCCGGTCGGCGTCGGTCAGGCCGGTGGGCTCCAGGACATCTCCGCCGCGCTGAAGGCCGAGGCGGCCAAGGCGTCGGCCAGTGCTCCGCAGATCACCGCGAAGGGCCTGCAGAAGCCTGCCGCCCCCAAGCACCTGGCCTTCTCCGGCCCGGACGAGCAGGGTCAGGCCGAGGCGCAGGGCAACACCGTCAGCAACGCCGACGATCCCTACGCCAAGGTCGGCCGCAACGAGCTGTGCCCCTGCGGCTCGGGCAAGAAGTTCAAGCAGTGCCACGGCCGCCCCGGCGGCCCGACCGGCCTCACCACCCGCGTCAACGGCTGAGGCCCCTCAGCGCAGAACCCGTGGAGCGTTATACGTACCTGGTACGTACAGCGCTCCACGGGTTCATTTCCTTGTCGCCATGCACCCATCCCTGCAGGGTGACACCGCACCTGTCCAACCGTTGCGAGTCAGGATCCTGCCGATCCGAGCGGCCGTACGACACGGGGTGTCGAACACCTGGTGCCACCGCAACCGCGCGGTGACCGATCCGAGCCTGGCCAGGTCGTCCAGGTCCCGGTCTGCGTCACGGGCCTGGTCGCGCCACGACTCGTGACCCAGCGCACCGTCGAGCTCGACCACCAGCCGGTGGTCCGGATATTCGACGTCGCGGAACTGGTTGCCGTTCGGACCGGTCCGTGGAGCCTGCCGACGCCCGGCGGGCAGCCCGTGCGGCCTCTCGACCCTGGTGAGGTAGCCGTGCTCGAGGACCGAATGAGTGCCGGCTTCGAGATCGTCGATCATGGCGGCGACGAGGGATCTGCGACGCAGGGATGGGTAGCGGCCCAGTGCGGCGCGGAGCGAGTCCGCGGTGACGTACCTCCTGCTCGCGACCTGCGCCAAGGCTGCGATCGCGTCGATCTCGCTGCGTGCCCGGTCGGCGATCATCAGCGCGTTGTCCTCGACCGTGAGCCTCGGTGGCGTGCCGCCGTAGGTGCGCGGCGCCAGCGCGGCCAGGCGGTGTATCACCAGTCCTTCCTGCGATATGACCCGGCGCGACTTGTCGATGGCAACATGGATCGGGGCGCCGAGGTCCTGACCCTTCGGCTGCTCGAGGCTGGTCCAGCACAGGAACGCGGGTTCGGCGTAGAGCACGGCTGCCCATGCTCGTTGTGTCCAGGTGAGCGGTCCGGTGTGGTCGACGTAGACCCGTGGATACACCCGCCGCAACTCGTTGCGCCGCACCCGGCGCTCGATGTCGATACGGGTGACCCCACCCGCCACGAGCTGGGCGTACGTCGCGATCCCATCCTGCATCCGTAGCTGGGAGGCGAGCAGCCCGGCGGCGTGAACGCGCGCCCGCTCTGCGTCAGCGTTCACGAGGTGCCCGCGACCTGTGGTGCGCCATACGCGCCGAGCACGTATGGCGC
>NZ_JBHVGB010000165.1:0-14276 GCF_042801335.1 Nocardioides sp. NPDC057577
CAGTTGGTAGAGCGCAACCTTGCCAAGGTTGAGGTCGCGAGTTCGAGCCTCGTCGTCCGCTCCACTCGAGGGCCGCCCAGTCGGGCGGCCCTCGATCAATTTCCCGTGGCGAAACCAGCATCTCGCCGCGACTGCTCTAGGATTTCACTGTTCTGGGATTTATGGCACCAGGTGTGGATGAGCCTGGGGGCGAGGCCGACAACCGAAGGACTGTGCGTGGGGGGCGTTGAGTGAGCGGTAAGTTCATCGACGCCTATGCCGTGCTCGAGATCGCTTCGGACGCGGACGACGCGGCTGTCCGAGCTCGCCATCGCGAGCTCGCCAAGCAGTTCCACCCCGACCGTGGCGGCCGCGCCGCCGACGGCGAGCTGATGATGCGCATCAACCGGGCGCGCGACGTGCTGCTCGACCCGGTCGCCCGGGCCACTCTCGACGAGGAGCTCGCCCGTCGCCGCCGTGCGGCCGCTCCCACGGGGTCCGCGGGGAAGGCGCCCGCGGCTGCCTCTCCTGCGGCCACCGGTGCTCCGCCGCTGATCCGCGACCGGCGCTGGCGCGCCGAATGGGGCGCCCCGACGCCCCGGCCCACCCCGGCACCCAGCAGCTCGCCGGCCCCGGTGCCCCCACCCGCACGGGTGCGCCCCTCGGCCAGCCGGCTGCGTCAGGCCACGCGGCAGGCCCGGGCAGCGAACCCCACCCTGTCCGCCCGACAGCGGCCCGCGGCACCGAAGCCTCCTCGCACCGTGACGGAGCCGCCTCCTTCCCAGCCGGCCGGGCAGCAGACGGTGAACCCGCAGCCCGCCGCCCCGCAGCCCGCGAATCCTCAGCCGGCTCCTCCGCAGCAGAAGACCGCGCCGTCGGCCGACAAGCCGGCCAACGCCTGGTCGCTCTACTCCGTGCCGCTCGACGCGGTCTCGGTCGCGTCCCTTCTCGCCAGCGTGCTGATGTGCGGCCCGATCGGCTTCATCCTCGGCATCATCGGCCTGGCCCGCACCGCCGACGACAAACGTCGGGGCCGCTGGGCCGCGGTCGCCGGCATCGCCATCAGCACCCTGACGATGCTGGTCGCCATCGGCTACGTGATGCAGGCGATCTCAGCACCTTCGCCCTGACCCGGTGCTCCGCCCAGGGGCCACTCGGCGATGGTGCGGCAGGCGTGGTTCGCGTACCACTGCAGGCTGACCCGGTCCGCGCGACATTGCGCGGGCAGATACGGCGTCAGGGTCGAACGCGTTGAAGCGAGGTCCACTCCCCCGGCGATGTGGTCGACGGTCAGGTGCGGCACCGGCTCGAAGAGCCCGGCATAGGGCGGGCACTGCGGAAACGCCGCGCTCAGCTCGGCGGTCAGCGCCGCGAAGGGCTCCGCGGGATCAGGAGGAAGATAGATCGTACCGCCGGCGAAGACACGCACCTCGTCCAGCCGGAAGTCGAACGCGGCCGCCGCGGCCGCGATCTTCCCCACGCGCTCCAGATCGTCCGTCGTCGGCGAGCTCAGGAACGGTGCGAGCAGGGTGATGTGGGCGTGCACGAACGCCGGGTCCGCGGAGACGAAGGAGTCGTCATAGTGGCGCGTCCGCTCCAGGACGTACGTCTCCAGCTCGGGCACCGGGACGACGAGCACCGAGTGTCCGGCGGAGGATCTGCTCATGGCGGGATTCTCCCCGTGACCCAGGTTGATGACCACTCGACGCGGACCGCTCGCCACTCGGCTAAGGTGCCCGGGTGTCTACGCCTGAGATGCCCGCCGACCTGCTCAAGCACGCCCTCGACGCGACGGGGTTCATGCCTCCCGAGGAGGGCCTCGCGCTCTTCGCATACGCGACCGAGCGGCTGCCCCACGGCCCCGCTGTCGAGATCGGCACCTACTGCGGGAAGTCGTCGGTCTATCTCGGCGCCGCGGCGAAGCTGACCGGCGGGACGGTGTTCACCGTCGACCATCACCACGGCAGCGAGGAGAACCAGGCGGGCTGGGAGCACCACGACACCACCCTCGTCGACGAGCGGACAGGGCGGCTGGACACGCTGCCGACCTTCCGGCGCACGATCGAGCAGGCCGGCCTCGAGGACGAGGTGGTCGCGGTGATCGGCGCATCCACGACGGTGAGCCGGTGGTGGACGACACCGGTCTCGCTGCTCTTCATCGACGGTGGGCACGGCGTCGAGCCGGCGCAGCTCGACTACCGCGGCTGGGCACCGAAGGTGATGCCCGGCGGGCTGCTGCTGGTCCACGACGTGTTCCCCGACCCGGCCGAGGGCGGCCGGCCGCCGTACGAGGAGATCTACCTCCCCGCGCTCGCCTCGAAGCAGTTCGAGGAGATCGACGCCGTCGGGTCGCTACGCGTGCTGCGACGCCTCTGAGGTCTCGCAGCCGCACTCCAGCGCCAGCTCCTCGAACCCCGCGGCGAGGGAGGTGCCACGCATGATGGCCGAGCCCGGGGTGGACCCGCCGTAGCGCTCCCCCAGCGCGTCCGCGGCCAGGATGACCGCGGCGGCGGTGAAGGTGGAGTGCTCCTCGGGCCAGAACGCGTTGGGGTTCGGGTTGGGGTATTCGGGCGACTCATAGACCCAGCCGGTCCAGTAGCCGCCGTCGGCGGCACGCAGGTGCTGCATGTCCGTCAAGAGCCCCAGGGCCCGGCGGTGGTCGCCGATGTTGTCCAGAGCCATCGCCAGCTCGCAGGTCTCCGCCCCGGTCACCCACGGGTTGGTGTCGACGCAGAGCGCACCGAGGCCGGGGCGTACGAAATGGTCCCAGCGCGACGCGATCAGGTCGTGCCCGGCGGCACCGACGACCGCGCCGCCGAGGACCGGGTAGTACCAGTCCATCGAGTGGTGCGACTTGTCCTCGAACGAGTCACGGTGGTGGCGAAGGGCGTGACCGAGCCGGCCGCCGACGATCTCCCACTCCGGCTGCGGGTCGTCCATCAGGTCGGCCAGGGCGACCCCGGCGCGCAGCGCCTGGTAGATCGAGGACGAGCCGGTGAGCAGGGCGAACGGGTCGCGCGGGGTCCAGGCGATCCCGCCGAAGGGCAGCTGCAGGCCGACCACGAAGTCGAGTCCGGCGCGCACCGAGGGCCACAGGCGCTCCACGAACGCCCGGTCACGCCGGATCAGCCAGTGGTGCCAGAGCCCGACCGCGAAGTAGGCCGACATGTTCGACTCGCCGATCGTCTCCACCGGCGAGCCGGCAACGATCTTCATCGGCCAGGACCCGTCTCCGTTCTGCAGGGACGGGATCCAGTCGTACGCGGCCTCGGCCTCCTCCACCAGGCCACCGACGAGCAGGCCCATGGCCGCCTCGACGTGGTTCCAGATGTCGGTGTGCTGACCCGGCACCCACGGGATCGCGCCCGACGCCTCCTGGGCGCGGGCGATCGACCCGGCCGTGGCGACGATCTGGGCAGGGGTCAGCACCCCGTCGACGTACGGGATCTCGACTCTCATCCGCGAATCAGGCAGCCGAGGTCGGGTCGGAGGCGATCGGGCCCGGCTTGCGGAAGTAGAGGACCATGCTCTTGCCGATCATCGGGTCGAGGACCTTCCCGGCGAGGCGCAGCGGCAGCGGGTTCTTCATGATCTCCCAGACCAGGACCTGGTGGTACGCCTTGACCAGGACGTTCTTGTCGTTGTCGACACCGACGGCCGACTTCAGCCACCAGTAGGGCGCGTGCAGACCGTGGGCGTAGGACTTGCCCTCGAAGATCATCGCCTCACCAGGGGTGCCGTCGTTGGGCCGGCCGGCCTTGGTGACCTTGTCGATGAGCTCGTGGTCGGTGTAGATCCGGATGTGGCCGCCGGTGGTGTTGTGGTAGTCCTCGGAGAGCTTCCAGTTGACGACCTCGGGCAGCCAGCGCGGCACCGAGATCGCGAGGGTGCCACCGGGACGCAGCACCCGGACGAGCTCCTTGATCGCGTCGACGTCGCGGTGGATGTGCTCGAGCACCTCGGCGGCCACGATGCGGTCGAACTCGCCGTCGGCGAAGGGCAGCGAGAGGGCGTCGCCCTCCTTGGTCTCCGCGTTCGCACCCTCGGGGACCTCGTCACGCATCGCGAAGAACCAGTCGCTGACCTTGGCCAGCTCCTCGGCGTCCTGGTCGAACGCGATCACGTCGGCGCCGCGGCGGTACATCTCGAAGGCGTGCCGGCCGCCGCCGGCGCCCATGTCGAGCACGCGCTCCCCCGGCTGAAGGCCAAGGCGGTCGAAGTCAACGGTGAGCACGGCTCACTTCCTCTCGTCTGTCTGAAACTCGTCGATGGACTGCTGGTAGATCGCCGTCATCCGCTCGGCGACGGCGTGCCAGGAGAAGTGCTCCTCGACCCGGGCGCGCCCGGCGGTCGAGTAGCGGGCCCGGCGCTCGGGGTCGTCGAGCAGCGCCGCGATGGCCTGCTCGAGCTCCTCGGTCTCACCCGGGGTGACCTGCTTCGCGCACAGGTCGTCGGGACCGACGACCTCGGGGATCGCGCCGGCACGGGAGACGACGAGCGGGGTGCCGCAGGCCATCAGCTCGGCGGTGGGCAGCGAGAAGCCCTCGTAGAGCGAGGGCACGCAGGCGATCTCCGCGGAGCCCATCAGCTCGACGAGCTCGGCGTCGGAGATGCCGTTGACGAAACGTACGTGGTCCTTGATCGCGAGCTTCTCGATGAGCTGCTCGGTCGGACCACCCTTCTTCGGCTTGGAGACCAGGACCAGCTCGAGGTCACGTTCGGTACGCAGCTTGGCGAAGGCCTCGAGCAGGAAGGCGATGCCCTTCAGCGGGGCGTCGGCACTGGCCATGGCCAGGATCCGGCCCTCGACGCGGGGCGCGGTCGGCGGGACGAACTCCTCCGGCACGCCGAGGTGCACGGTCTGCACCCGCTCGGTGGGGACGCCGAAGTCGGTGAGGATGTCGCGCTTGGAGTTGTCCGAGGGCGTGATCACTCGCCGCAGCTGAGAGGCGACCTTCGCCTGCATCTTCACGAACGAGTACCAGCGCCAGACGCCGAACTTCTTCTTCCAGCCCTCCGCGCTCTCCAGCTCGATGCGACGGTCGAAGGAGATCGGGTGGTGGATCGTGGTCACCAGCGGCAGACCGAGCTCGGGCTCGATGCTCAGCAGCGGTGTGGCCAGCGTCTGGTTGTCGTGGACGATGTCGAAGTCGTCGGTCCGCTCCTTCAGCACCTTCAGGACCCGCTTGGCGAAGGTCAGCGGCTCGGGGAAGGCGCCGGTGCGCATCCGGGCCCACTCCTCGACGTCGATCAGGTCGCGGAGCTCGGAGAGCTTCGGGTTGCCGAACGGGTCGGGCTCCTCGTAGAGACCCAGGCTCGGCACCTTGGTGAGAGTCACGCCCTCCCCCATGAGGTCGAGCTCGGGATAGGGCTGGCCGGAGAAGACCTCGACCGTGTGCCCGAGCTTGGCGAGCTCCCGACTCAGATGGCGGATATAGACGCCTTGACCGCCGACATGCGGCTTGCTGCGATACGACAGCAGAGCGATCCGCATCCGCCACCTCCCTCAAACCTAGGCAGAGCAAAACTAGAACGTGTTCTATACTAGCAGGTAGCCAGCGCGAGTCACTCTAATGCAGGCGCTTCGACAGACGGTGTCGGGCTTGGCGTCTAGGCTGGTGGTGTGGACGGTTTCTGGACCCGGTTCCGTCTCGACCCGAGACAGGCCGACAATGCACGCATCCGCGCCTCCGATGCCGATCGGGAGGTGGTGCGCACCGTTCTCGCCGATGCCTTCGCCGACGGCCGGCTCACCCGCGAGGAGCACGACGAGCGGGTCGGGACCCTCCTGGAGGCTCGTACGCTCGGGGAGCTGCCCGGGCTCGTGGACGATCTGGGGATCGTCGAGCCCGCTCCCGGTGAGCCCGGAGCGAACCTGCCCGAGACGCTCGACTTCCGTGAGCAGGGGGCGGCTGCCTACCGCAAGGAGCTCCAGGAGGCGTTCGCCACCTTCTTGATGGTCAGCCTCATCACCTGGGGCATCTGGCTGTTCACCTCCGGCCCCGACGGGCATCCGTGGCCGATCTATCCGATGCTCTTCCTGGTCGTCAACCTCGTCGGCACCGGCGTACGCCGCGAGGCGATCGTCCAGCGCGAGGTGCAGCGCCTCGAGAAGAAGGCCGCCAAGAAGGCGGCGAAGAAGGCAGCGAAGGCCGAGATCGAGGCAGCCCCCGAGACGGCTGCCCCGATCCTCGACCCGCCGGCCCAGTCCGAGAAGGACCGGCCCGGCGATCCCTCCTAGGCGCCCAGCTGCGGGTCGCTCACGGAGGGACGTCCGTTCTCCAGGTGGCCGGCGAACCCGCGTGCCCAGGTGGTGCCCGGGAGCGTGAGGCTCAGGTCGTACCAGCCCCCGGTCGCGCGGGTGTCCAGGTGGCGGGAGCGGATCGGGCCGGCGTACGCACTGGTGATCTCGGCCTTGCGCGGCGCGGCCACGGTGAGTTGGTGCGAGCGGCCCTCACGCCGAAGGTTGGCAGGTGCGGGATCGGCGCCTGCGGTGCCGGCGTAGGACCGGAAGAACCCGTTGGGACCGTGCAGGTGGATCTCGTAGTCGCCGCTGACCGGCCACCGCACCGAGAGCCTGTCACCGGCACCGACCGTGTAGCTGTGCGGCGCGCCCTCGGGGGCGAGCAGGCGTGCCTGGAAGTGGGCGCCGACGCTGCCGGTGTTGCGGATCTCGACGGCGATCTCGCCGTCGGCGGCGGTCTCGATCACCTCGAGCTGGTAGGGCGCCGGTCGGGCCGGGCGGGTGCCGCGCTCCTGGGTCGGCATCGTCCCGGTCGCCGGGGTCTCCGGCGAGTAGGACGGGTGCCGCTCGCGGTCGGCCGGCTCCCACCCGCTGGTGTCCGGCAGCCTCGGCGGCTCGGAGGTGCGCGCGAAGTCGAAGGCCGAGGTCAGGTCACCGCACACAGCGCGGCGCCAGGGGGTGATGTTGGGCTCCGCGACACCGAAGCGCTTCTCCATGAACCGCAGGATCGAGGTGTGGTCGAAGGTCTCCGAGGAGACCCAGCCGCCGACGCTCCACGGGGAGACGACGAACATCGGCACCCGCGGCCCGAGGCCGTAGTGGCCGTCGCCGTGCGAGCCGGTGTAGAGCTCGTGCTCGGTCGAGACCGTCGACTCCCCCGGCACCAGCGGACTGTTGATGTGCGGCGGGACCAGGTGGTCGAAGAAGCCGTCGTTCTCGTCGTAGGTGATGAACAGCGCGGTCTTCGCCCACACCTCGGGGTTGGCGGTGAGCGCGTCGAGGACCTTGGAGATGTACCAGGCGCCGTAGTTGGTCGGCCAGTTCGAGTGCTCGGAGAAGGCCTCCGGTGCCGCGATCCAGCTGACCGAGGGCAGGTTGCCGGCCTCGACGTCGGCGCGGAGGATCTCGAAGTAGTCCTGCCCGTCGACCGCACGGGTGCCGGTGCGAGCCTTCTCGAAGAGCGGGTCGCCGGGCCGGGCGTCCTGGAACCTGTTGAAGTAGAGCAGCGAGTTGTCGCCGTAGTTGCCGATGTAGGCGTCCTGGGTCCAGCCCCACCAGTTGCCGTTCTCGGCGTTGAGGCCGGTGCCCTCGTCCTGGTAGACCTTCCAGCTGACCCCCGCCTCCTCGAGCCGCTCGGCGTAGGTGGTCCAGTCGTAGCCGGCCTCGTCGTTGTAGAGCACCGGCCCGCCGCCCTTGCCGTCGTTGCCGGTCCAGCCCGAGAGCATGTAGTAGCGGTTGGGGTCGGTGTTGCCGATGAAGGAGCAGTAGTAGGCGTCGCACACCGTGAACGCATCGGCCAGCGCGAAGTGGAAGGCGGCGTCCTGCCGTTGGAGGTACGCCATCGTGGTGGTGCCCTTGGCCGGCACCCACTGGTCGTAGCGGCCGCCGTTGATCGCCTGCTGGCCGTCGGTCCAGCTGTGCGGGAGACCCTCGAGGAAGGCCGCACCCAGGTCGTCGACCTCGGGGTGGAACGGGAGCAGCTCACCGCCGCCGTTCGGCTGGTGCCACACCGGGTTGCCCGACGGCAGGATCGCCGGGTGCGGGTCGCCGAAGCCGCGTACGCCGCGCAGCGTGCCCAGGTAGTGCTCGAAGCTGCGGTTCTCCTGCATCAGGACGACCACGTGCTCGATGTCGCGGATCGTTCCGGTCCTGCGGGCGGCGGGGATGGAGGCGGCTCGCGCGATGCTCTGGTCGAGCATGGTCAGCGCGGCTGCGCCGCCGGCCAGGCCGAGGAACCTACGACGATCGATGTCAACCACAGGAGCTCCTTGATGGTGGGGGTGAGCGGCCACCATCGCGGCTCAGATGTTCACCGCGGCAACGGGTGACCGGTCGCCAGATGACCGGACGGTGAAGAGCTCGCCGTCCGGTCGCAGCCGGCGGCGCAGCTGCGCGGTGACGTACGCGGCGACGACGAACATCACCAGGTCGGCAGCGATCAGCGCGATCAGCCAGGAGGCGTCGGCCGGTCCATCGATCCGCTGCTGGATGTGGAGGTGGGCGACCATCGCCGAGACGATGAATCCGACGCCGGCGTAGAGGGTGATCCGCAGGTCGATTCCCTCCTCGTCGGGCACAGCCTCGTCGACCCCGCGCACCCAGTGGCGGCCGACCCGCAGGATCCCGAGCGAGGTCAGCGCCGCGATCACCGGCAGGAACGGCACCGCGTAGCGCGCATGGATCCACCCGCCGCCGGCATGGAACGAGGCCAGGTTGACGATGATGATCACGCAGTAGATCCCCATCAGCGCCCGCACCGCCACCTCCAGGCGGCGCTCCAGGACGGTCGGCTCCGGGCCGGGGATGACGACGCGGCGCATCACCCCGTCCGGCCTCGGCCGGGCCTTCGCGTTGACGTCGAGCACCATGCCGGTGACCGTGACGGCCAGGGTGGCCACGGCGGCGAGGATCCAGATCTTCGGGATCACGTCGTCGGCCCACAGCGAGCCGTAGAGGTGCAGGTACAGCTCCGGGTTGACCAGCTGGAAGAGCGTGTCGCCGTGGGTCTGGCGGGAGAACTTCTCGAAGAGCGCCGCAGAGGCGGTGGCGTCGCCGTAGAGGACGATGTTGCGTACGTAGAACCAGCCGATCACCACCGCCGGCGCCAGCCCGATCCGGATCGCCAGGACCACACCCCGGCGCAACGTACGCAGCGTCGGGTCGCGCAGCCACAGCGCGGCCAGCACGCACGCACCCAGCACGAGCACCGCCACCAGGCCGGTCGAGCGGAAGCTGGCCGCCGCGACGCCGGCGACCGTCGCCCAGATCAGCCGGTCCCGGGTGACGCCCTCGCGGACCATCCGGAAGCCGAGCAGCAGGGTCAGCGAGGCGGCGACCGTGCCCCAGCCGTCGTTGTAGATCGCGCCGCCGTCGTAGGTCACCGCACCGCATCCGAGCACCATCGCCGCCGAGAGCACCGGGACCACCCGGCGCCTGGGCACCAGCTCACGCGCCAGCAACCCGACCAGGATGATGCTCAGCGCGTAGCCGAGCGCGTTGAGCAGCCGCATTCCCAGGAGCGTCACCCCGACCCCTGTCGCACCGCCGACGGCGTCGCCGAGCCAGACCAGCGGCAGACTCATCACGTAGAACAGCGGCGGGTGGTTGGCGACCCAGACGTCGCGGCGCGGCTCGTCGAGACCGAAGAGCGCCTCGGCGAACTGTGGGTAGCGCACCGGGTCGGCCGGGGTGTTCGTGTCGATCGTGGGCAGCACGCCCTGTGACAGGACGATCGCGTAGGCCGCGTGCTGCTTCTCGTCGGCCTTCAGCAGCGGCGGCATCCCGATCGCGTACTGCGCGCTCATCGCGAAGCCGAGCACCCCGAGCAGGAGCAGGCAGACGGTCACCTGGGACAGCGAGCGCGAGGGCGTGAGCACCTCGACAAGCTAGTGGGCCCAGATGCCGCTCAGGTGACGTGCGATCGATCAGTCGGTGACCATCGAGGAGCCGGCGGCGACCTGCTCCCTGGTCGTACGCCGCCGTACGTCGCGCCGGTGACGCCAGATCTGCACCACCCCGACGCCCCAGAACAGGTACTGCACCGACATCGCCCAGTGGAACGCCTCCGGCGTGTAGGAGGTGGAGGCCCCCGGCGTACGCCAGTCGAGGATCCAGCCGACCAGCACGATCACGAGCAGCGCGGCGACGAAGCCACCCTGGTTGATGATCCCGCTGGCGCTCGCCATCCTCGCGGGCGGGTTGCTGGTGCGGCCGACGTCGAAGCCGATCATCGAGGCGGGTCCACCGAAGCCGACCACGGCCATCAGGAGCAGCAGCACCGGTAGCGGCGCCTCGCCCGGCCAGGCGAGCACGAGCGTCCACACCGACACCATGGCGGCGATCATCGCCAGCGCCACCGTCGAGCGGTGCCACGGGTGGCGCCCGGCGAGGACGCCCATCACCGGACCCGCGACCAGGGCGGCGATGACGGTGACCGAGAGCAGCGTGCCGGCGAGGGTGTCGGAGAGCCCTTCGGAGGTCACCAGGAACGGGAAACCCCACAGCAGCCCCATCAGGTGGGAGCTGAACGGGGTGGAGAAGTGGATCCAGAAGCCGAGGCGGGTGCCCGGCTGGTACCAGGACGCCCTCAGGGTCCGGCCGAGCTCGCGCGGCTTGAGGGTGGTGCCTCGGCGGTGTCGGTCACCGGGTCCGTCGTGGACGAAGAGGCGCAGCAGCACGAGAAGGATCGGGCCGATCAGCGCGGCCGTGAGATAGGCCCGGGTCCAGCCGAGATGACCGAGCGCCCAGGTCATCGGGACGGCTGCCGCGATCGCGCCCAGCTGCCCGACGGTGCCGGTCAGCTGGCTGACCAGTGGCACCCGTCGACGCGGGAACCACGACGGGACCAGGCGCAGCACGCAGATGAACGTCATCGCATCGCCCATCCCCACGAACGTACGCGCCAGCAGGGCCACCGAGTAGGAGTCCGCGAACGCGAACCCGACCTGGGCGAGCGCCAGGATCAGCGCGCCGGCGGAGAGGACCGTACGCGACCCGAACCGGTCGACCAGCAGGCCGACCGGCACCTGCATGAGCGCATAGACGAGCAGCTGCAGCATGACGAAGGTCGCCAGCTGCCCGGCGCCGATCCCGAAGCGCTCGGTCGCCACCAGACCGGCCACCGCGAGGCTGCTGCGGTGGAAGACGGCCAAGCCATAGACCGCGAGGGCGATGCCCCACACGAACCATGCTCGTGTTGTCTGCTGGGGATCCTGCTCACTCACATAGAGAGGCTACTTTGCCTGGAGGCCCGTCGAGGTCCGGGCGTCCTGTCGCGGACACGCGATCTCGGTCACAGGAGCGGCGAGAGTGCGGGGAGTGTCGAACGTGCCCGGCTGCATCCGCCGGCGCAGCTCGGTGGCGACGTACGCGGCGACCGCGAACATCACCAGGTCGGCGGCCACCAGGGCGACGAGCGCGAAGGTGCTGGTAACCGGGCCGTCGACGTACTGCTCGGTGTCGAGGTGGCACACCAGTCCGACGACCATGAAGGCCAGCGAGACACCCAGGCCGATGCGCAGGTCACGCGCCTCGTCGAGCGCGGTGACACCGGTGCGGGAGCCGGTCGGGACCCGCAGCGGGAGAAGCCGCCCCAGGCGCAGCGCGGCGATCCCGGCGCCGGCGGCCAGGAACGGCAGGAACGGCACCGCGTAGCGGGCGTGGATCCAGCCGCCGCCGGCGATGAACCCGGCGACGTTGACCAGGATGAGCAGGCAGTAGCCGCCCAGGAGCGCCCAGATGGCCAGGTCCTGGCGGTGCTGCATCGTGCTCTGCGGGGCGAGCTCGATGCGCCGCAGGACTCCGGTGCGACGCGGGTTGGCCTTCGCAGCCGCATCGAGCACGAGGCCGACCACGGTGAGCGTCAGCACGATGACCGCCGCCTGGCTCCAGGTGTTGGCGATGTTGCCGTCGGTCCACAGGCTGCCGAGCAGGTGGCCGTAGAACTCCGGGTTGACCAGCTGGAACAAGGTGGTGCCGTTCGGCTCGCGCCCGAACTTCTCGAAGAGCGAGCTCGACGCGGTCGGGTCACCGTAGATCTGGATGTTGCGCACGTAGAACCAGCCGAACACGACCACCGGCGCCATGCCGATGCACGCCGCGATCCCGACAGCGCGCCAGAGCGTACCGCGCAGGAACGTACGCAGCGACGGCTCCCGCAGCCACATGGCCACCAGCACACACGCGCCGAGGAAGAGGACCGCGACCAGGCCGGTCGAGCGGAGCCCCGCAGCCGCCACCCCGACCGCGGCCGCGGCGATCAGGCGCTCGCGCGTCACGCCCTGCCGGATCATCCGGAACCCGAGATAGAGCGTCATGAACGCCGTCGCCGAGCCCCAGCCGTCGTTGTAGATCCCGCCACCCACGAAGGTCATCGCGCCGCAGCCGATACACATCGCCGAAGCGATCACCAGCACCGCCGGCCGACGTGGCACCAGCTCTCGCGCGAGCAGGCCGACCATGATCGTGGTCAGGGCGAAGCCGAGCGCGTTGAGCAGCCGCATCCCGAGCAGCGTCAGGCCTGGCGACCCGACGGCATCGCCGAGCCAGACCAGCGGCAGACTCATCGCGTAGAACAGCGGCGGGTGGTTGGCGACCCAGATGTCGCGGTGGGCCTCGTCGGCCCCGAAGAGGCTCTCGGCCAGCTGCGGGTAGCGCGCCGGGTCGTCGGGGATATCGGTGTCGATCGTCGGCAGCGTCCCCTGGGACAGCGCCACCGCGTACGCCGCATGGGCCCGCTCGTCGGCCTTGAACAGCGCCGGCATCGCGATCGCCACCTGGGCGCTCATCGCGAAGCCGAGCACGCCCAGGAGCAGGACGCAGATCGTGGACTGGGACATGGAGACCCGAGGGACAGACACGCTCACGACCGTAACCGGCGAAACTGACCGAACAGACGGGCCACGGCTCACGGACGATGAACAGAGCGCGACCGTCGAGTGACCGAACGTTGACGCAAAACTCGGTCGCGTCAACCTTCGGCGGGCCGATAGCGTCCGACGGTGTCATGACTACTTCACCGCGCCACATCGCCATGGTCGCCTCGCCCGCGATCAGCCACGTCCTGCCGAGCCTCGAGCTGATCAAGGAGCTCGTCGCACGCGGACACCGGGTCACCTACGCCACCCACGAGTCGTTGGCCGACGTGATCAAGCCGACCGGGGCCGAGCTGATCCCGGTGCCGACGGTGCTGCCCGTCGAGGACCGGCAGTGGCCCGAGGACCCGGTCGCAGGGATGGGCATCTTCCTCGAGGACGCCATCCAGGTGCTCCCGCATCTGGAATCGTTCTACTCAGCCGAGCCGGCCGATCTCTACCTCTACGACATCGGCGGCTACGCCGCTCGCGCCCTCGCCGAGACGCAGGAGCGCCCGTTCGTGCAGCTCTCCCCGACGTTTGTCGCCTGGGACGGGTACGCCGAGGAGGTCGGCGCCCAGGTGCGGCAGCTGCCGGGCTACGACGGCTACCTGGACCGGTTCGGGGCCTGGCTCGCGGACGCCGGGGCAAGCACTCGTGACCCCGAGACGTTCGCCGGTGCACCGAAGCGGGCCCTGGCCCTCATCCCGCGGGCGATGCAGCCCAACGCCGACAAGGTCGACCAGGAGGTCGTCACCTTCGTCGGACCGTGCTTCGCGCTCGGCTCCGACGAGACCTGGACCCGACCCGCCGACGCCGATCGTGTCCTGCTGGTCTCCCTCGGCTCGGCCTACACCGCCGACGCGGACTTCTTCCGCGCCTGCATCGAGGCGTACGCCACCCTCCCCGGCTGGCACGTCGTGATGTCGATCGGCACCCAGCTCGACCCGGCCGACCTCGCCGCTCTCCCCGGAAACGTCGAGGTCCACTCCTGGCTGCCGCAGCGCGCCGTCCTCGCCCAGGCCGACGCGTTCGTCACCCACGCCGGGATGGGCGGAAGCAGCGAGGGTCTGATGGCTGGCGTCCCCATGGTCGCGGTCCCGCAGGCGGCCGACCAGTTCATGAACGCCGACCGGCTCGTCGAGCTCGGTGTCGCCCGGCGGATCGACGGCGAGGACGTCACGGCTGAGGTGCTGCGTACGTCACTGCTCGAGCTGCTCGACGATCCCACCCGGGTCGCTCGCTCGGCTCAGCTGCGTGCCGATGCGCTCGCTGAGGGCGGCACCCGCCGGGCTGCTGACCTGATCGAGGGCATGCTCCCCCGCTGAACCAGCCATCCGCCGGTTCATCCGCTGATCGAGCCGCTCTCCCTTCGGCTGACCGCCGCCGTCGCTCCCGCTGGTCGAGCCGCGAGGCCGCCTGCGGCCGAGCGTGTCGAGACCAACACGGTCCCCTTTGCGCTCGATGGCACCGTGTTGGTC
>NZ_JBHVGB010000166.1:0-13825 GCF_042801335.1 Nocardioides sp. NPDC057577
GCTGCGAGCCCACGACCCACATCGAGAAGAACTGCGACCCGCCGCCGTAGGCGTGGCCGAGCGCCCGGCGGGCGCCGTCGACCTGGTGCTCGCCGGCGCGGCCCCGGACCTGCAGAGCGGCCTCGGCGAAGCGGAGCATGCCGGAGGCGCCGATCGGGTTGGAGGAGAGTACGCCGCCGCTCATGTTGACCGGCAGGCTGCCGCCGATCGCGGTCTCGCCGGCCTCGGTGAGCTTCCAGCCCGAGCCCTCGGCGGCGAAGCCGAGGTTCTCGAGCCACATCGGCTCGAACCAGGCGAACGGCACGTAGATCTCGGCACAGTCGATCTCGCGGGCCGGGTCGGTGATCCCGGTCGCTTTCCACAGCGCCGCCGCTGCCTCGCGTCCCGCCTGCGGGTTGACCTGGTCGCGCTCGGCGGCCGAGGTGGGCTCGGAGCGCATCACGGTGCCGTGGATCCAGGCGGGCGCCTCGTACGTCTTGGCGACGTCCTCGGCGGCGATCACCATCGCGCAGGCGCCGTCGGAGGACGGGCAGGTCTCGTCGTAGTGGATCGGGTCCCAGAGCATCTGGCTCGCCAGCACGGACTCCACCGTGGTGCCTTCGTTGTGCAGGTGCGCGTAGGGGTTCTTCAGCGCGTTGTTGCGGTCCTTGGCCGCGACGATCGCGCCGATGTGCGAGGGCGCCTCGGAGCGGCGGATGTAGGAGCGTACGTGCGGGGCGAAGTAGCCGCCCGCGCCGGCGTGGACCGGCATCACGAACGGGATCGGCACCGAGAGCGCCCACATCGCGTTGGACTCCGACTGCTTCTCGAAGGCCACCGTGAGAACGCGCTTGTGGACGCCGGCCTGCACCAGCGAGGAGGCGACGATGGCGGTCGAGCCGCCCACCGACCCGGCGGTGTGCACCCGGAGCAGCGGCTTGCCGGCCGCGCCCAGCGCCTCGGCGAGGTAGAGCTCGGGCATCATCACGCCCTCGAACAGGTCCGGTGCCTTGCCGATGACGATGGCGTCGATCTCGTCGAAGGTCAGTCCGGCGTCCTCGAGCGCCCGGTCCATCGCCTCGCGGCACAGCCCGGCCATCGAGACGTCCTCGCGCTTCGCGCGGTGGTGGGTCTGGCCGATCCCGACCACGGCGGCTGGGGTCTTGCCCATCAGTTTCGTCCTTCCATCACGCACACGAGGTTCTGCTGCAGTGCGGGCCCGCTGGTCGCGTGGCCGAGCACCTTGTCGACCGACCCGTCCCAGATCCGCTTCGCGGCCTCGCCGATCCGGATCGCTCCGGCGCTGAACATCGGGTTGGCGGCGAGCGCTCCACCCGAAGGACTGACCGCGACGTCGTCCCCGAGCCCGAGTGCCGAGCGCAGGACGAGCTCCTGGTGGCTGAACGGCGCGTGCAGCTCGGCGACCTGGACACCCGCGGTGCCGCCCACGGCAGCCGCTGCCCGCTCGGCCGATCCGGAGATGGTCAGGTCGCGGGTGCCGAGGTGGAGACCGTCGGAGCTGTGCGCGATCCCGGTGATCCAGGCCGGACGCTGGTTGGCGTCGTAGGCGCGGTCGCCGGCGGCGAGCACGATCGCGGCCGCGCCGTCGGTCACCGGAGCGCAGTCGTGCTTGCGCAGCGGGTCGGCGAACATCGGCCGGGCGAGCAGCTCGCCCACCGAGGAGCCGCCGGCACGGACCGCGTACTCGTTCTTCTCCGCATCGGTCAGCGACCGGTTGACGACCTCGGCCAGAGCCGTCTCGTCCCAGAGTCCGGCGTCGAGCCCGAGGCGCGCCTGGAGCGCGGCCAGGGAGACGGTGTCGGGCCACAGCGGCGTCATCGTGTAGGGGTCGAGCTGCAGCGTCAGCGTCCGGCGCAGCACGCCGGCCGACGCCTTGCCGAAGCCGAAGACCAGCGCGGTGTCGACCTCGCCGGTCTGGATCTTCAGCCAGGCCTCGTAGAGGGCCCAGGCGGCGTCCATCTCGACGTGCGACTCGTTGACCGGAGGCAGTACCCCGATCGCGTCGATCGCGCTCACGAACGAGAACGACCGGCCGGCCAGGTAGTCGGACGAGCCCGAGCACCAGAACCCGATGTCCTTCTTGGCCCATCCGGTCTGCTCGTAGCACTCGGCCAGGATCGGCACGAGCAGCTCGGCCATGCTCGGCGACCCGTCGAAGTCCTTCATCTGTCGCTGGGCGAACCCGACGACGGCAACGTCTCTCACTGAGCGCTCCTCACAGGTGGTGCTTGTAGCTGTCGAAGTCCGCGTCCGGCTCGTCGGCCGGCGCGAAGTGGCTGATGTTCTCGATGCTGGTGCCCCACTCGTCGCGCGGCTTCCAGACCGCCTCGACCCGCATGCCCATCCGGACCTCCTCGGCCGGGATGTCCAGGATCAGGTGCTGCAGCGCGATGTCGGCGCCGTCGAGGAGGACGTACGCGGAGACGTAGGGCGGCTTGATCTTCTGTCCCAGGAACGGGACGTTGACGATGCAGAAGGTGGTCACCGTGCCGACGTGGGAGAGCTCGATCTCTTCCGCGGTCGGTACTCCGTCGGTCGGGCAGGCGCCGCGCGGCGGGACGTAGACCTTGCGGCACTTCGGGCACCGCTGGCCCAGGATCCGGCCCTCGGCCAGGCCGCGGAAGAACGAGGACTCCTCCGGCGAGGCCGCGTAGTGGTAGTCGAGGCTGACCGGCGTCACGATCCGGCTGACCTGCTCGCTGTCGCCGGCAGGCGTGGTGGCCCCGCGAGCGGCGCCCTCGTCGGGCTCGAAGACCAGGTCGTTGACCGACCCGGTCCGCTCCTCGGCCCAGCGGGCGCGGACCTTCATCCCGGTCTCGATGTCGTCGGAGGAGGCGACCTCGACCGCGTGCAGCCAGGGGGTGTCGGCGCCGTCGACGGTGATCAGGGCCCACGCGAACGGCTTGTCGAACGGCTGGCCGGCGACGGGCTCGCTGACCCAGGTCCACGAGGCGACCGTGCCGGTGTCGGGGAGCTCGACGAACTCGGTCACGGCCTGGTGCGTGACCGGATCGTACTCAGGTGGTGGGACGGCGACTCGACCGTCGCCGAGCCGGCCGCCGACGATGGTGGTGTCCCGCAGCCCGGTGAGGAAGCGGCCGATCACCGGGCCTGTGGATCTGGTGTAGTCGAAGGCGACCGTCACGGGTGCCTGCAAGGTGCGACTCATGACAGAAAGTGAAACACGTTCTAGTATTGGCCACAACCCGTACGCCCTGCCGATCGGCGGCGGAGCCGCGGACGAAGGAGTCGATGAGAGTGAAGCTGGGGCTACAGCTGGGCTACTGGGGAGCACAGCCACCGACCGGGGTGGGCGAGCTCGTCGCCGCCGCCGAGGAGGCGGGGTTCGACGCGATCTTCACCGCCGAAGCGTGGGGGAGCGACGCGTTCACGCCGCTGGCCTGGTGGGGTCGGGAGACCTCGCGGGTCCGGCTCGGCACCTCGATCGTGCAGATGTCGGGACGTACGCCGACCTCGATCGCGATGCACGCGCTGACGCTCGATCACCTCTCCGGTGGCCGGTTCGTCCTCGGGCTCGGCGTGAGCGGTCCGCAGGTGGTCGAGGGGTGGTACGGCCAGCCCTTCGGCAAGCCGCTGGCCCGCACCCGCGAGGTCGTCTCGATCGTCCGCCAGGTGCTTGCGCGAGAGGCGCCGGTGACCAACGACGGGCCGCACTACCCGCTGCCGTTCACGGGCGAGGGTTCGGTCGGGCTCGGCAAGCCGCTCAAGCCGATCGTGCACCCGTTGCGCGCCGACATCCCGATCTGGCTCGGCGCCGAAGGCCCCAAGAACGTCGCGCAGACCGCCGAGATCGCCGACGGCTGGATCCCGATCTTCTACACGCCGCGGTCCGCCCCGATGTACGCCGACTGGCTGGCCGAGGGCTTCGCGCGACCCGGCGCGCGGCGCACCGCCGACGACTTCGAGATCGCCGCGACCTGCCACCTCCAGGTCGTCGCGAACGCGGAGGAGAAGCAGGCGACGCTCGAGGCGATGAAGCCGTTCGCGGCCCTCTACATGGGCGGGATGGGTGCCAAGGAGCAGAACTTCCACAACCAGGTCTTCGAGCGGATGGGCTACGCCGAGCTCGCCGGCCAGGTCCAGGCCCTCTATCTGACCGGCGAGAAGGAGAAGGCCACCGCGCTCATCCCCGACGAGCTCGTCGACGACCTGCACATCATCGGCACCGAGGGCGAGGTACGCGAGAAGGTGGCCCAGTGGGAGGAGACCGGTGTCACCACCCTGCTGCTGAGCCTCGGCTCGGCCGCTGACGTCCATCGCATCGCCGAGGTGATCGGATGACGGAGGTCTACGCCGTCACCGGGTCGGCCTCGGGGATGGGGGCCGCGGTGGTCGAACGGCTCCTCGCCGCTGGGCACCGGGTGATCACCGTCGACATCGCCGAGGCCGATGTCGTCGCCGACCTGTCGACCCCCGAAGGCCGTCGCGACGCCACCGAGAAGGTGCTCGCCGCGTGCGGCGGCCGGCTCGACGGGGCCGTCCTCGCGGCGGGTCTCGGGCCTGCGCCGGGCCGGGAGCGGCCGGCGCTGATCACCGAGGTCAACTACTTCGGCGTCGTCGAGCTCCTCGAAGGCTGGCGCGAGGCGCTGGCCGCAGCCGGTGGCGCGAAGGTCGTGGTGTTCTCGAGCAACTCGACCACGACGATGCCGCTGGTCCCGAGCCGGGCGGTGGCCGCGCTGCTCGAGGGCGACGCGGAGCGGGCGCTGAAGGCGTACCGGATCTTCGGGAAGGGGGCGCCGGCGATGGCCTACGGCGGCTCGAAGGTCGCGGTGACCCGCTGGGTGCGGCGGCGCGCGGTCGAGCCGGGCTGGGTGGGAGCAGGGATCCGGCTCAACGCGATCGCGCCGGGCGCGGTGCTGACGCCGTTGCTGGAGAAGCAGTTGGCGACGCCGAGCGAGGCGAAGCAGATCAAGTCCTTCCCGGTGCCGGCCGGAGGCTACGGCGACCCGGGCCTGCTCGCCGACTGGGTGATCCACATGCTCGGCTCGGCCGCGGACTTCATGGTCGGCAGCGTCGTCGTGGTCGACGGCGGCACCGACGCCTGGTTCCGGGCCGACGACTGGCCGCGGCCGGTGCCCGGCAGACGTCTGCGGGGCTATCTGCGCAGGATGCGCGAGTTCAGGAAGGTGCGCGCGTGACCGATTCCACGACCGACCCGCTGGCTCCGGCGACGCTGGGTCCGGTGACCCTGCGCAACCGGGTGATCAAGGCCGCCACCTTCGAGGGGGCCTCGCCTGGCGCGCTGGTCTCGGACCGGCTGATCGACTACCACCTCGCCGTCGCCGAGGGCGGCGTCGGGATGACCACGGTGGCCTATCTCGCGGTGGCCCCGGAGGGACGTACGCATGCCGACTGCATCTACTGGCGCCCGGAGGCGCTGGCCGGGCTGCGGCGGCTGACCGAGGAGGTCCACGCGACCGGCGCCAAGGTCTCGGCCCAGATCGGACACGCGGGGCCGGTGGCCAACGCCAAGTCCAACGGGGTGCCGTCGCTGGCGCCGACGCGGTCGTTCAACGCGCTCGGGATGGCGTTCAACCGCGCCGCGACCGCGGAGGACCTCGCCCGGGTGGTCGAGCAGCACGCCGCCGCGGCACGGATGGCGGTCGAGACCGGGTTCGACGCGATCGAGATCCACCTCGGCCACAACTACCTGCCCAGCTCCTTCCTCAGCCCGCGGCTCAACCCGCGCACCGACGAGTTCGGCGGGTCGCCGGCCAACCGGGCTTCGTTCCCGCGGCGCATCCTTGCCGCGGTGCGGGAGGCGGTGGCCCAAGAGGGTGGCGGCCAGGTCGCCGTGCTGGCCAAGATGAACATGCGCGACGGCTACCGCGGCGGGTTCGACCTGCCGGAGTCTCTCGACTTCGCGCGGCTGCTGGAGGCCGACGGTCACCTCGACGCGCTCGAGCTCACCGGCGGCTCCTCGTTCATGAACCCGATGTACCTCTTCCGTGGCGACGCCCCCTACCGCGAGATGGCGGCCAACATGCCGCTGCACCCGGTGATCAGGATGGGCATGCGGATGGTGGGGAAGGGCTTCTTCAAGGAGTACCCCTACAAGCCGCTCTACTTCCTCGACAACGCCCGCGAGTTCCGCCGCGCCCTCACGATGCCGCTGGTGCTCCTCGGCGGGGTCACCGATCTGACCGGGATGCGCACCGCGATGGACGAGGGCTTCGAGTACGTCGCGATGGCTCGCGCGCTGCTCCGGGAGCCGGATCTGGTCAACCGGCTCCAGGCTGACCCCGAGACCGTGTCGAGGTGCACCCACTGCAACCTGTGCATGTCGACCATCTATCCGGGGACCCACTGCCACCTCGACACCGACCACGTCTACGGTGAGGCCACGCCGTCGCCTCCGTAGCGCAAGCGCGAGAATACGGACGCGACGGCGAGTTGTGCTGATGGTTCGCTCGCTGACGCTCGCTCACCCCATCCTGCTGCCCCCATCCTGAACGTGAGGATCCAGATGTCGATGCACTACGGACGTTCCCAGCACCCGCAGGCGCCTCCCGGATACGTCCACGACGACATGACCAAGGCCGAGATCAAGGAGCGCGAGGCCACCCTGGTCCCGCTGACCGACTCGGTGCGCAGGCTCGTCGACGCGGTCGTACGCACCCAGGTCCCCGACGCGGTCCTCGACGACGTACGCAGCCGGGTCGAGGCCCTGACCGACGACCTGCTCGCGGACGCGCTGCCGGGGCCGCACGGGGTCCGGTTCGGGCCCGACGGAGGCTTCCGCAACTACGGCAACCCGGTGGTCGGGAAGGGGAACGCCTTCGCCCCGCCGCTGGCGGTCCAGCGCGACGGCGAGGACGTCTGGGCCGACTTCGAGCTCGGGCCCGCGTACGAGGGACCGCCCGGACTGGTCCACGGTGGTGTCTCCTCGCTGATCCTGGACCAGCTGCTCGGCGAGGCCGCCTCGGCGGGTGGTCGCCCCGGGATGACCGGCACCCTGACGATCGTCTACAAGCACGGGACCCCGCTGGGCCCGCTGCGCGGTGAGGCGCGGATCGCATCGACCGAGGGAGTGAAGGCGATCGTACGAGGCCGTCTGCTGACCCGGCCGGCCGACGGCTCCGAGCCGGTGCTGTGCGTCGAGGCCGAAGGGATCTTCATCCTGCCCCGCTGGGCACGGCAGCAGGTGGACGGCGGCGACCGGGAGCACGTCGGCGACGCCTGAGACTCCCGCTCCAACCTATAGAACACGTTCTAGTTTCGCGGTAGGGTGCGAGCATGGATACCAGCCGCATCGGTCCCCACAACGGTCATCTGATGGTCTCGGCGCTCGAGCGCCACAAGAACCGTCCGATCATCCATCTCGGCGACGTGAGCCTGACCGGGGCGGAGGTGTCGGCGCGGATCAGCCAGTACGTCCAGGCGTTCGAGGCGCTCGGCGCCGGCACCGGCTCGGCGACCGCGCTGCTCGCGCTCAACCGTCCCGAGGTGCTCTTCATCCTCGGCGCCGGCCAGACCCAGGGTTTCCAGCGCACCTCGCTGCACCCGCTGGGGAGCGCCGAGGACCAGGCGTACGTGATCAACGACGCCGGCATCACCGGCATCGTCATCGACCCCTACTTCGCCGACCGGGCGGTCGAGCTGCTCGAGCTGTGCCCCGGGCTCAAGCAGGTGCTCACCATCGGGCCGGTGCCGTCGCAGCTGGCGGAGGTCGGGGTCGACCTGGTCGCCGCCGCGGCGACCTACGAGGTCGAGCCGCTGACCGCGCGGCTGCTGCCGCCCGGACACGTCACCTCGATCACCTACACGGGCGGGACGACAGGGAAGCCGAAGGGCGTGATCGGGCTGGCTGGGTCGTTCGCGACGATGACCCAGGTGCAGCTCTCGGAGTGGGAGTGGCCCGAGTCGCCCCGCTTCCTGATGTGCACGCCGCTCTCGCACGCCGGCGCCGCCTTCTTCGTGCCGGTCGTGATCAAGGGCGGGACCCTCTTCGTGCTGCCGAGGTTCGACCCGGCCGAGGTGCTCGCGACCATCGAGCGCGAGCGGATCTCCTCGCTCATGGTGGTTCCGACGATGCTCTACGCGCTGCTGGACCACCCCGACTCCCGCACCCGCGACCTGTCCTCGCTCGAGACCGTCTACTACGGCGCCTCGGCGATCAACCCGGTGCGCCTGGCCGAGGCGATCGAGCGGTTCGGACCGATCTTCGCCCAGTACTACGGCCAGTCCGAGGCGCCGATGGCGATCACCTACTTCGCCAAGGGCGACCACGTGAACGCCGACGGCACTCCCGCGACCCACCGACTCACGTCCTGCGGCCGCCCCTCTGCGCTCGTGCGGACGGCCCTGATCGGCGCCGACGGCACCCCGGTCGCTCCGGGGGAGCCCGGCGAGATCTGCGTCGCCGGACCGCTGCTCTCCGGTGGCTACTGGCAGCTGCCGGAGGTCACCGCCGAGACGTTCAGGGACGGCTGGATGCACACCGGCGACGTCGCCCGGGAGGACGAGGACGGCTTCTGGTACATCGTCGACCGCACCAAGGACATGATCGTCACCGGCGGCTTCAACGTCTTCCCGCGCGAGGTCGAGGACGTCATCGCGACCCACCCCGCCGTCGCCCAGGTCGCCGTCATCGGCACCCCGCACGAGAAGTTCGGCGAGGCGGTGACGGCCGTTGTCGTCGTACGTCCCGGGGCCGCTCTCGACGACGCGGTCGTCGCCGAGATCCAGGCTCTGGTCAAGGAGCGGAAGGGCTCGGTCCAGGCACCGAAGACGGTCATCGAGATCGACGCGATCCCGATGACCGCGCTCGGAAAGCCCGACAAGAAGGCCCTGCGGGCTCGCTTCTCGGGCTGAGCCGGGTCAGGGGTACCGCACGGCGTAGCGGAGGTGGGTCACCCCGCGTCCCTCGAGGCGCCGGATGGGCTCGAGCTCGACGGGCCCGACGCCCTCCTCGGGGAAGAGCCGTCGCCCGGCGCCGAGGAGCACGGGTACGAGATGGATCTCGATCTCGTCGAGCTGGCCGGCGGCGAGGAGCGCCTGGGCCAGTCCGGCGCCGTGCGCCATGACGACCTTGTCGCCGGCCGCCGCGCGCGCCTCCTCGGCGCACCGGTCGACGTCGGTGAAGTAGCGGGCGCTGCCCGGCGGGACGTCGTCGGGATGGTGGGTGAGCACGTGGATCGGCACGCCGTCGTGGTGGTCCCCGCCCCAGCGGTCGGCGAGCTCATAGGTACGCCGACCGGAGATCAACGCCCCGGTGGCGAGGTACTCGCGGTAGACGTCGCCGTTCACGCCGGCGTCGTGCCTGTCGTCGAGCCAGGCGAATATTCGCCCGCCGCCCCGTCCAAGCCCGTGACCGTGGCGGTCGTCGGGGCCGGTGACGAATCCGTCCAGCGTCATGGACATGGACAGACGGACGGGGGTGCGTGTGGTGTCGGACATGGGCTCCTCCAAGCAGTGGTCAGGCGCCGCGGACGTCGACGCTCATCAACGCTACGAACGGCCTCGTGCCGATCCGACACGATGCGTCCCGCGGCCCGCTACGCTGGCTCCCGATGTCAGGCGCGACAGCAACGGGCTACGGGGTCGTCGCCAAGACCCTGCACTGGCTGACCGTCGCCGCGTTCGTGCTGCAGTTCGTGGTCGGCTACTCGATGTCGACGGAGACCGACTGCGACCCGCCGGGGGAGGACCGCAGCGGCGGCGACACCTCCGACGCGGAGGAGGAGCGTCTGGACCGCCTCGAGGACGTGTGCGAGGCCCGGACGGGTGAGGACGGTGCGCTCGCCACGGCCTGGGCCGACCTGTGGGACGGCCGGATCGGCCTCGACGGCATCGCGCTGCCCGAGCTGCACCTCCTGCTCGGCCTGGCGATCCTTCTGCTGGGCGGCCTGCGGCTGGGATGGCGTCTGATCGCCTCGCTGCCGCCGTGGGACCCGCGACTGACCGCGGCCGACCGGCGGGTCGCCCATGTGACCGAGCGGGTGCTGCTCGCACTGATGTTCGTCGTCCCGGCCACCGGTCTCGCGCTGGTGGCGGTCTCCGACGACCTGGTGGCCCTGCACGTAGCGGCCCACGTCGCGTTCTTCGTCGCGCTCGGCGTCCATCTGCTGCTGGTGCTGCGCCGTGGGCTGCTTCCCCGGATGCTGCCGGGGCTGCGTACGTGAAGGGGCGGGTCTGAGGCTCAGCGTCCCTTGAACTCGGGCTTGCGCTTCTCCAGGAAGGCCTTGGGGCCCTCCTTGGCGTCCTCGGAGGCGAACACGGCGGCGCCCACCTTGGCATCGTCGGCCCAGGCCTCCTCCTCGTGCTTGCCCTCGGACTCCCGCATGGTGCGGAGGATCGCCTGGACGGCCAGAGGCCCGTTGGCGGCGATCATGTCGGCGAGCTCGTGGGCCTTCTCGAGCGCGGTGCCGTCGGGGACGACGTGGCCGATGAGTCCGAGCTCCTTGGCCTCGGGGGCGAGCAGCGTACGTCCGGTCAGCAGCAGCTCGGCGGCGACGGTGTAGGGGATCTGACGGGGGAGACGGACCGCGGAGCCGCCCAGCGGGTAGAGCGACCAGCGGGCCTCGGCGACGCCGAACTTGGCCGACTCGCCGGCCACCCGGATGTCGGTGCCCTGCAGGATCTCGGTGCCGCCGGCGATGGCGGGACCCTCGACGGCCGCGATGAGCGGCTTGGTGAGCCGGAAGCCCTTGAGCAGCCCCTTGATCACCGTCGGGTCGAAGCCCTCCTTGAAGGACTCCGAGGGCGGCTTCTCGTCCGCCTTCTTCAGGTCCATCCCGGCACAGAAGTAGCCGCCGGCGCCGGTCAGGATGCAGACCCGGATCTCCGGGTCGGAGTTCACCCGGTCCCAGGCGTCCTCCATGATCCGCATCATCTCGGAGGAGAGGGCGTTGCGGCGCTCGGGACGGTTCATCGTGACGATGAGCTTGTGGCCGTCCTGCTCGACGATCGCGTGCGGCTGAGCAGAAGTTTCTGTGATCGGCATAACACCAGACCCTAGCGGAAAACTGAAACGTGTTCTAGTCTCGCAGTCATGGCGCTGAACCTTGCTGACCTCTTCGAACACGCCGTCGACGCCGCGCCTGAGAAGGTGTCCGTCCAAGTCGGCGAACGCACAGTGACTTACGCCGAGCTCGAGCGTGAGTCCAACAAGCTGGCCCACTACCTGGCCGGCCAGGGGATCGGGAAGGGCGATCACGTCGGGCTCTACTCAAAGAACTCCGTCGAGCACGTCATCGCCCTGCTCGCGATCCTCAAGATCCGCGCGGTGGCGATCAACGTGAACTATCGCTACGTCGCCGCCGAGCTGGAGTACCTCTTCGGCAACGCCGACCTCAAGGCCCTGGTCCACGACCGCGTCTACGCGCCGCTGGTCGCCGAGGTCTCCCCGAAGCTGGAGGGCCTGACGACGTTCGTCGCCGTCCCCAACCCGCTCGAGCCCCACGACGACTCCGATCTCAGCCCGTTCGGCGGTGTCACCCTCGAGGAGGCGTTGGCCGGGCAGTCCGATGCCCGCGACTTCGGCGAGCGCAGCGCCGACGACATCCACGTCATCTACACCGGCGGCACCACCGGCTTCCCCAAGGGCGTGATGTGGCGCCACGAGGACTTCTGGCGCGTGCTCGGCGGCGGCATCGACTTCATGACCGGCGTGCCGCTGGAGGAGTACGACCAGTCCAAGCAGGCCGCCGGCGACGGGCTCATCACCCTGCCGCTCAGCCCGCTGATGCACGGCGGCGCCCAGGCGAGCCTGCTCATGCACCTCTTCGCCGGCCAGGTGACGATCCTGGAACCGAAGTTCGACCCGGTACGCACCTGGGAGATCGTCGACCGCGAGAAGGTCCAGATGATGTTCATGACCGGTGACGCGATGGCGGTGCCGCTCATCGACGCGTACGAGGCGGGTCCCGGAAATGGGCAGAGCTTCGACGGCCAGTCGCTGTTCGCCATCGCCTCGAGCGCCGCGATCTTCTCCAAGTCGGTCAAGGAACGCTGGATGAGGGCCTTCCCGAACGCGGTCTTCACCGACTCGGTCGGCTCGACCGAGACCGGCTTCCAGGGCACCGGCCTGCAGGACGCCTCCGCGCTCTCGACCGACGGCCCCGTGGTCACCGCGGGTCCGCACACTGCCGTCATCGGTGACGACGGCCACCCCCTCGACCTCGCCACCGACGTCGGCAAGATCGGCCGCACCGCGCGCAAGGGCCACGTGCCGGTCGGCTACTACAAGGACCCCGAGAAGTCGGCGAAGACTTTCGTGGAGATCGACGGCGAGCGCTACGCGATCCCGGGCGACAACGCCCGGATCGAGGAGGGCGGCCGCCTCACGCTGCTGGGCCGAGGCTCCAACTGCATCAACACCGGCGGCGAGAAGGTCTACCCCGAGGAGGTCGAGGCCGCCATCAAGGCGCACCCCGACGTCTACGACACGCTGGTCGTCGGCATCCCCGACGAACGCTTCGGCCAGGCGGTCGCCGCGGTCGTCGAGCCGCGACCCGGCGCGACCATCGAGCTCGAGGGGCTGCGTACGTTCCTGCGGGCTCACCTGTCCGGCTACAAGCTGCCGCGTGCCCTGACGATCGTCGACGAGGTCCCCCGCAACGCCACGGGCAAGGCCCAGTACCCCAAGGCCAAGGAGATCGCCCTGGCCACCCAAGCGACCGCAACAGAGCAGGACCCCGAAGGAGCAAAGGCATGATCCGTACGGCACTGTGCGAGGCGTTCGGGATCGACTACCCGATCTTCGCCTTCACCCCCTCGGAGCACGTGGCCGCGGAGGTCTCCAAGGCCGGCGGGCTGGGCGTGCTGGGCTGCGTACGCTTCAACGACGCCGAGGAGCTCGACCGCACCCTGACCTGGATGGACGAGAACACCGACGGGAAGCCGTACGGCGTCGACGTCGTGATGCCGATGAAGGTGCCGACCGAGGGCACCTCGACCGACCTGTCGGCCTATATCCCGGCTGAGCACACCGAGTGGGTCGACAAGACGCTGCTCTCCCTGGGCGTGCCGCCGCTGCCGGAGGGGGAGGGGCGCGAGGGCGTGCTCGGCTGGCTGCACTCGACCGCGCGCTCGCACGTCGACGTCGCGCTGCAGCACCGGCCGGTGCTGATCGCGAACGCGCTCGGCACCCCGCCCAACGACGTGATCGAGAAGGCGCACGAGCACGGGATCAAGGTGGCCGCCCTCGCGGGGGCGCCCAAGCACGCCGTCTCGCACGTGTCCAACGGCGTCGACATCATCATCGCCCAGGGCTACGAGGCCGGTGGGCACACCGGGGAGATCGCCTCGATGGTGCTCCAGCCCGACATCGTCGACGCGGTCGGGCCGGACGTACCGGTGCTGGGCGCCGGCGGGATCGGCTCGGGCCGTCAGATCGCAGCGTCGCTGGCGCTGGGTGCGCAGGGCGTCTGGACCGGCTCCATCTGGCTCGGCACCTCGGAGTACCGCAACCTCAACACCCACGCGGGCTGGGAGAGCGCCTTCACCCGCGCCACCTCCGCCGACACCCGCCGGATGCGGATCTACACCGGCAAACCGGCCCGGCTCCTGAAGTCGAAGTGGACCGACGCCTGGGAGGCCGAGGGATCCCCCGCGCCGCTGCCGATGCCGCTGCAGAACCTGCTCGTCTCCGACGCCCACAACCGCATCAACGCCGCCGGGGACCCGGACGTCGTCGCGATGCCGGTCGGACAGATCGTCGGCCGGATGAACGAGGTACGCCCCGTCGCCGCGGTCATGGCCGACCTCATCGCCGAGTTCGAGGCGACCGTCAAGCGCCTGGACGCGATCGCCGAGGGATAGACCGCAGCACCACGAAGGCGCCGGCTCGTCGACCCGAGCC